>URQR01000048.1 GCA_900550065.1 uncultured Eubacteriales bacterium
CCTGTCAGTTCAACAATATACTGTGTCTTCTCGCCTACTGCGCCGCGAATCATATACATTTTGTAAGTAATCCACTTACCCGACTCGCCTTCCGCAATCTTTCTGTCTAAAATACTGATATTGCTCGAACTAATGCTTAGCGTATTCCTTTTTGTCGTATGAGGCCAAACCGGATCGCGCATTTCAAGGTAATGGCTCGGTTCCACATCCCCCACGCTATCAAGTCTTACTTTTCCGCTAATCACAAAGATATCTTCCGGCGCTACCGTGATATGCTTGTGCAGGGACGGCCACTGTTCTGCGTCTACCTTCTTCACCTCGGCAACTGTGTTGCCCGGCTCCAGCGACCTGTTCAGACTGATATTAGGTTCCTTTACAGATACCCAACCCTTAATGCTTTTATCAATTGTCGTCGCATCGCCATAATCCTCAAAGTTATCGTAAATAACCACGGTCTCCGGTGCAGCAGCCCCAGCTACCGTAAACGTCAGCTTAAAGGTATTTGTCTTAGTTTTGTCTTCCGACGTAACTTCAACCAAAACTTCTGTCGCCGCGTCGGCAGAAACAGCAACAACACCGTCTGCTTTTACTTCGCCGCCAGCTTTTACAACATACGTCGCAAGCTCCGCAGCAGATGCAAGCACCTTTACCTCTGTTGTGCCCTCCGGCAGCTCAATTGCTTTGTAGCCCTCCGGCTTGCCTTCGTCCGTTTTGCTGAAGTCCGGTACGTCTACAGCAGTCTCGCTGCCAACCTGATACTGTAATTTTGTCAGGTTCGCCGTGCTGTTTACTTTATCTTCCGGGCTTTCTGCGCCCCAAACTACAACGTAGTAGGACGGATCCTTAAGCTCTTTGCCGGTCGTCAGTTTCGTCCAGCTATTATCCCAGCCGTAGTTCGGAATCTGTACCGTCTCGCCAGCTGCAACCTTCTTATAGTACATGGTCTTGCCGCCGGTTGTAAACTTACTCGTGTTCCAGCCGTCCGGCTTGTTCGGCCAACCCTTGCCCTCGCGGTCAACCACGTAAACCGTTCCTGCTTCAGAAACCTTGAACGTCAGCCAGTAGCCGTTGCCTTCCTTACCGTTAAAGTCTGTCTTACCCCAATAATTAGCCGTTGCACCTTCTGTAAGGTTCGACCCGTTGCCGCAGTTGCGCCCTCGAAGAAAGCGGGTGCATTATCCGCCGTGTAGATAGCAGCGCCTGCGTTTGTACCATTTGCGTTCCAGTCTTCCCCTTTAGAATAACGTACATACGGGGAGGTAGTGCCAAATACAATTGTGTCCGCACGTACCGCACTCTTGCTGTCACTCGGTGTCACAGCTTGCGTAATATCTGTTACTTCGCCTACTGCCAAGCCTTCCGGCGTAAATGTAATCGTAAACGTATATGTTGTCGCCTTGTCTTCAGCAACAGAAGTTACTTCCACAATCGTCAGTTTGTTGGAAGAGAGTGTAACAACGCCGTCCGGCACCACTTCGCCGCTAACCTTAACTGTTACCTCCGTCTTACCAACAGATGCCGGTGTAGCAGCAACCGTTACCGAGCTCTTCCCTGTCGGAATAGAAATATCATAGTTACCGCCTTCGTTCGTCGGGTCAAAGTTCGGTACTGCAGTCGCAGCCGTCTCACCATCAAACTGATATGTCAGAGCCGACAGCTTCGCATTACCGTCCAGCGTGTCGGGGTTTACCTTGCCCGAATCTGCCCAGACGATATACCAGCCCGGCGCTTCGTACCAAGCGGTTTCATTCGTCCACTGGTCGTATACACCGTAGTTCGGAATCTGTACCGTCTCGCCGGCTTTATACTCTTTATAGTATATATTGTTGGAACCATCGAGCTTAAGGCCGCTCTTAGAAGTCTTGGTCCAATCCGCAGGCGCATTTATCCACGGTACATCTATAAATTGAGCGTCATTTCTCGCTACCTGGAATACAGTACAGTCGTCGCTGACCGTAAATTCCAGCCAGTAGCCGTGTCCATCCTTACCGTCATAGTCGGTTGAATTATAGTATTTCTGCTTCGCCCAATTACCGGCCGGCGAGGAGTTTCTGCCGCTGCGTTCCGCTTTAATAACCGTTGCACCCTCAAAGTAGCTGTTTGTATTTGAATCTACCTTACGATCAACATCCGTACTATAACGCGAGGTTGTGCCCGGAATCAGGCCGTCCATAACCGCGTATTTACCGCCTACATTAGCATTCTGCTTGTTGTCGCCGATCAAATAACCTTCGTTGTCGGTATAAACGCCCTGCGCTGAAGCAGTCTTCAGGTTTGTAACCCTGTTCTTCACCTCGCCGGCAACCTTATAGGTAACGTCGAACCGGTTCGTCTTTCCGTTTTCTGCAACTACAACATAGCTTACCGTCGAAGAACTGCCGTCCGTTACAGCAATTGTACCGTCAGCAAGCGCCTGTCCGTTAAAGATTACGCCGCCCTTTGCTGCCGCGTCCGCGAGCACACCCTCGAGCTTAACAGATGTTGTACCTGCCGGCAGGTCAACCGTATACGCGCCGCCCTCGTTTGCAGGGTCAAAGCCCGGTACCGCAGCCGCAGCCACCTTATCCGTCGTATACGTTAGGCTGCTCAGCTTTGCATTATCTGCAAGCGCTGGAATCTCAGGATCCTTCACGATTTCAACATTGTCAAGGTTGATACTTGCACCAGCTTCTTCCGCTGTAAAGCTCGTGTTGAAATAGAAGTTGAGTGAATTTGTAACATTAATGTCCGCCAGACTGCATGCTGTCTTCGCCGCAATCCGATTTGTTGCGTTTCCGAACCTATCGGTCAGGCCTTCGCCTTCCAAAATCACAAGCGCTTCCGAACTTTCTCCGTTCGTGCCGCCGTATGTTACATATAAATCAAAGTCAATCCACTTGCTGGCCTCTGCCTTACCAATTGACTCGCCTTTAAACAGCTGAATCGAGCCATTGTTAATTTGAAGCCATGAACTTCTCGTACTGCTTGTTCCGAGCACTTCAAGATTGAAAGACGGATTAACCGTCGCGCCGTTCTGGCGCATAATTCTACCACTTACGCGCAACGGTGTCTTATCGTAATCACCAATTAGCTTACTGATACGTGGATACCTCTCAACTTGGCCATTATCCTCTCTCTTTCCAGGAAAGATTGAGACATATGTGTTTGCACTATCTTTTTTCAGTAAAGTATTGTATTTGTAAACGCCGGTCCACTTTCTTGTATCCGGAACAGCCGTTTCAGCACCATCTACAAACAAGTCTGTATACCCTTCAAAGTCGTCGGAGAACAAAACGTTCTCTGTCGGCTTTGTCGTATACTCCGGTACAAAAGTCGTACCGTCTGCCTGCAGCGTAGCCGGCTTCCATGCCGCAATCATGCCTTCCTTTTCCGGAACAACAAACGCATCAACCGGCTTTAACAGGCCCTGCTGATAGCCCTTGTCACTCGCAGTCCGGATATACGCTTCCGTCGGCACCGCTGTGCCAACAAGACCGCTGTCATACTCTACTGTCGCGAGCGTATCACCGTTTTCTGCTTTAAACGTAGCATTATAGTAGGTAGCGTGCTTTGCCTCTGCCTTTTCGATTGTATAATCCTCTTCCGCGTCAACAGAAATCAGGATAAGTTTGTCAACAATCGGGTTTTCGCGTCCCGCGAGGCGGAGTGTAGTAGAGCCGCTCTCCGGAACCGTGATTGTTCCTACCGGTACCCAGTTGAGTCTGATAATGCTATAGTCAGCATCAGCATCCCGTACAGCAGGGAAGTTAAAACCGCTGTACGTCGTTACGCCGTTATTTGTATTCGTGCTGCCGCCAATTGTTTTCTCGTCGGTAATTACAAAGAAGCTGTCTCTCCCGTCACCGCCGAGGCCTGTGCCCTTAGCGTAAATCAAATACTGACCCGGCGTATACTGGTCGCCCGAAAGCGTCCACTTGTAACCTTTGTTTTTGCCGTCGCCGTTTATAATATTTTCATACGTACGGTCACTGATGCCCGCTAAATTAAAGCCCTTTGCATACTCGTACGTTTTGTCCGCACTTGTTTCAATCACAACCGGACCCACTGTATCGCCGGAATTTGCCGATACTGCGGTTGCGTTTGTCTCGTCAAGTACATACGAGGTTGTGTTAACCTGCTTTACGCCCCAGTTTACAACCAGTACCGGCGGGTCAGTTTTCGCTCCGCCCCCTTGCTCAACAAAGAACGGAACCTTAACCGTATCGCCCTGTTTAAACTCAAGCGAGTAGCAATAGTGCAGACTCTTACCATCGCGAATGGATGTATCGTCTTTTCCATAAGCGTTGTCGTTTTCAACATAAATCGGAACATAGCTAATCTCGCCTGCTTCATACTTCGCGATTTCGTCGCGGAACAGGTTTGTCGTATCCCAACCCTGTGCCTGTGCCCAAGAAGCATAGTACGGACTCGACGGCTCAAAGTTATAGGGAACCGCCTGCCAATATTTCGTATCAACAACATCGCCCTTATTGTGTTTCTGCATGCCGTCACGCATTATTGTGTACTTAACCGACTTATCCAAAGCCGTAACACCATCCGGGCCAAGAGGTGCGCTGCTGCTGAGCAATTTCCAGCCGGCGTTCGCATAGTTCGCGCGTGCATCTTGGCTCAACAAGTACAGACGGCCATCCTCCGGCGCTACAAAACTGAACATATCGCCGCTGCCCGCATATTTTTCCATCGTTGTTCTTGCGTTTGTTCTAACAAAGAAATTGGATTCCTTAATCTTTGCGCCCAGCGTCGTAAACGTCCAACCGTCACGGTCAGTGTAAATCGGCAAAGCCGGAGACATCGGCTCGTCTACCAGCACGATATCCTTACCAACTTCGAGCGTATCACTCGTCAGAACAATCGGATCTTTTACTTTAAACGCAACTGTGTATACGTTCGGCTTTGCTGTTGTATCTTCCGGTGTAACAGTAACTTTTACTACCGTTTCCGCACCTCTCGATACAGCTACAACACCATTTGTAACCGGCTTACCCTCCGGTGTGCCGTCGTCGATGGTAATAACAGCATTCGCCTTTTCATGCTGCGTCGTTGCGCCAACCGTTACCGACTTCGTATCGCTCGGCAGTGTAATCGTGCCATAGTCCTTGTCTTCGTCAGCAGACGAGAAGCCAGGAACCGCCTCCGGCTGCTTATCGCCATACTGATACGTCAACGCAGACAGCTTCGCGTTCTTAGACAGAACAACGCCGCCGCCATATATAATATGTACGGTATAATTTTCGTTTACCGTGCCGTCCTGCGCCGTAATCTTAATCGTCGCATCTACCGGCTCGCCAGCCAGCGCAATTACGCCGCCGTCCTTCTTTTCACCGTTAACATAGACCTCAGCCGTCGCAGTACGAACCTCATAAGGCTCAACATTAAGCGTTACTTCGTCCGTGCCTTCCGGAACAGAAATCGTGTACTCGCCGCTTGCCACGTTCGGCTCAAAGTCCGTTACATCGTTCGTCGTGCCGTCTACCGTATAGGTAAGCGAACCGATGTTGGCGTTGCTGGATGCCTCCGGTGCATACATCATAATCGTATCATCATAGTTGATAGATTTTGCTGCGCCGTTGTCCTTCGCCAAATTGCCTGTGTTAAACATAATCGGGAGACTGCTGCCCGGTTCAGCTTTTGCGAAGTTGCTCTTGCCCTCAGCCCGCAGCTCCGTCGTCGGCTGACCCGCCTTATCCTTAAGACCGTCGCCGGTTAACACAGCAGTTGCCGTAACATCATAGGTTACAGGGTCTATTTTAAGTCTAATCTCAAAATTAAACCATACGCCGTTTGTGATACCTTTACCAAACTCTACGCCAAACAGCTTTACCGAAGCAGAATTCATGTTCAGAATACCAACTGCCTTATCCAGAGCTCGTCTTGCAAGGATATCCGCAGTTACCGGGCTTGCACCCGGTGCGTCGTCCTGAATCATAGCCTTACTCTTAATTATAATTTCACGGTTATAATCGGGGGCTTTCCCGTTAGCGTCTGTCAAATGCTTTTCAAGACGGGGATACTGCTGTCCATCTGTGCCGAACAAAGACACATATGTATTCCCATTCGGTCTCTGAAGCAGCTTTGTATTGTTAAGATAACCTCCAACCAAAGAGCCCCACTTGCTGGTATTCATCGCGCCGCTTGTATACTCTTCGTAATTATCGTAGAGGAACGCTCCTGCTACTTCGTTGCCGTCAACAAAATTAAAGGTATATGAATCCTTATTTCCCTTTGCAGACGTCAGCGTAACTACATTGTCGCCAAAGCCAAATTTAGCCGGCGCTTCAAGCTTCGTCGCATTGTCGTTTACAAAGAATTCATACTGCGGTATTTTTTCAGTAGGATCGATTACCGAAACCTGATACTTCTTATCAGGATTAAACTCCGACCAAATCTTACCGTCTTTCTTCACGTACAGAATGCTCAGGTCGTCGGACGGAAGCGTAGCAATCGGCGCAAGTGCGCGCCCGTTAAGAAGACCCGTCCAAACGTAAGCCTTCAAAACCGTTCTGTCGTACGTCACGCCGCCGGACGTAACCTCGTCCTTAGCAACATTGTCCATGGAAACACTCACCGGCGTATTCTGCGCGCCAGCGGCAACCTCTGCTTCTGTGTACTTAATATCTGTAAGAACTTCGTCAACATATTTGCCCACCCATAAAACTACGGATGAAGCGCTTGCTGAATTGTTGCTGACCGTCACAGAAGCCGTCACCTTAGAAGCCGATGCAGGCAAATCTGTGATTGGGCCGTTCGCGTCCGAAAAACTTACATAAGACGCGGTCAACGCATCCGCAGCCGAAGCTGCCGAAGCAGTCGTTGACATCGTGCCAAGCGCCATGAGCAAGCAAAGCGCCAAACACATATACTTTTTGAACATGAAGATTCCCCCTCGTTCTAAAAAAATTTACGATACTTTAGTTATTTATAGAAGCCGTGCGCCAAAACGGCGAAAACGGCAGAACAAAAAAGCCGATTGCCCGCACAACAAAAATTGGCGGGTCATACTCACTTACCATAATCATATCATAGAAATAGTGCCATGTAAATTCTTAATTCTTTTTAATCGTTGCATTTTTTTTGATTTTGCTTCAAATCAGGCAGTTTCTTTGTTACTTTTACCAAAATTACTGCCACTGTTTTGTTGCATTTCTTTAAATTCCAGTTTTTCACATAGGAATTATACTTTCATACTTTTGACATATTGTCCCGGTGACATCCCTTCGTATTTATTAAACAGACGGAACAGCGTCGCCACCGTATTACACCCTATCATCTTTGCAAGCTCATTATTTTTAATCCCCGGGTCCTGTGCAAGTATCTCTTTCGCCTTTTTAATCCGGTATCGACTCAAATAGTCTTTAAAGTTTTCCCCGGTTGTATCTTTAAATAATGTGCTGGTGTAGCACTGCGAAAGGTTAAAATGTCCGCCAATATCTAACAAGGATATATCTTCGTTGTAGTGCGAATGAATATATGCAAGCATCTGGTTGGATAAATCGTCCTCCGCAATTTTGTTCTCCATGTCAATATGTGTAATCACCTTATGGAACACTTCATGAATCTTCACGCCGAGCTCCTCTGGATCTCTGCACATTTTTAAATCAAGAAATACAATGTCTCCGTCGCCGAACACTTCGTCGGACGTTTTATTAAGCGACTCTAACACCCGGTTGAGCGTCGCAGTAATTGCAAACGCAAATGCATTCATCCTGTCTTTGGTCAGCGTCCGGTTCCTAAAATTCTCATTTAATATATCGTCTATAATTCTGTCTGTTTCCTCTCCATGCGCACGAATCACCGCTGTAATTAACTCGCGCTCCACATTCAGCGGATAATAAAACCCGCCTGTGTTTGCAGCGTTAACATCCTCCGCCGTGACAATCGCGCTTCTACTTCCGACAGAAACCCTGTTTTCCATAATTCTGCATGAAGACTGGTACGACTTGCTGATTTCAAACAATTCGTCGCAATCATCGCCAATCGCCCCCGCGATTTCTACGTCAAAGCTGCCCTCTACCATCATAGCCATATCCATCAAGAGCTCCCGCAGCTTCCGCACATCCGTGCCATATGAAATCACTGCCATCTTCGTAGCATCAATCTCTACCACGCCGGCTATGACCTGTTCTTTTAACTGGTCGCCGATAAATTCCTCAATTTGATATTTAATCTCATGAATCGCATCGTCTGTAAACGCGTCCACCAGCAGATCATAATTAACAAATTCCAGTAAAACAACCCGATACGGCCCCGATAAGCCCGTTAGCCCATACTCTGCCGCCTGCTCGCTAAAGCGGTCGCCCGTCACAAGGCCCAAAAGCATATCCCGCATAAACTTTGCCCGAAGCGGCTCTTTCACATCTTCCAGCCTACCCGCAAGGGCGTCCCGCTCTCTGGATAGTGTGGCAACGGCAGAGGCAGCAAAAGCCACTTCATCCGCCAAAGCCGTTCCATACCCCGGCATACAGCGCAGCATCGTATCTATCGGCCGGTATATCCACTTCATAACTAATTTCAGCAAGCCCCAGCACGCGAACAACCAGACCACACAAAGCGCCAAAACGGCAAAAAATATCTGCACAGCCCCCTCGCCAAGCGCTACGGTTGGCACGGCTAATACATAATTCCAGCGATAAATATCGGACGACACAGCCCGGTAAAGATACCCGCGCCCCTGCGCCGCCGCGCCAGTCAGCGTCCCCATGTCGTTCTTTTTTATGATTTCATTGATGCCATCCGTTGTCTGCAACGTGTTGGAACCCACATTACATACGATATTCTGCCCGTCTAAAATTGCAAATGAACCATCACGGTAAATTTGAGAACCGGTCAACACACCCATGTCGAGTGAACAGATTACATAGACCGCGTTTTCGCCTATCATTTCGCGCTCTACCATAAAGAGACTGTTTGTGTTGCGCAGCGTAGACTTCACACAATAGCGCACAAATATTTTCCCCTCGTTCTCGCTTCTTGTAAAATACTGTTTAATTGATTCGCCGGATCCATTGCCAAACTGGTACGAATTCAAAAAATCATATACGCTTGGCGGCTGTCCCTCCCCAATCACGCGTTCTAATGATGAATCAAGCTTCGATACATAGATACTCATCCCCTGCGCACCGAAATCAGCCACATTCCTACGGATGGCCTCTTGTACGAGCAAAACACTCTCGTCCGTCTCCTCGGCCTGTGCATACGCAGCAATTGCCTCGTCGCGCGAAAGACGCGCCGCCGCCTCCTTCATCATGCTAAGCCGAATATCCGCCCGCTTCGCAAATTGGTCGAGCGCTGCCCCCGCTTCGTATTCAAACTTGCTTTTCATAGACTCGTAACTGCTTATGTAAAAACAAAGAGAAAAAATTACAGTAATTACAAGCGCAACCGCAATAAAACCCCTATAAATATGTTTATAAAGCTTACGCCCTGTCATGCCATTGCCCCTTTTTCGTATCAAAAACCATCAAAAATGGCCCGCTTTGTAAAAGCGACTGTTCTCATTATAACGCTCCGGTCGCATTTTTGCAAGGGAAATTTTATACACTTTGCACACTTTTTACTTGCGGCGCCCCTTTTTTCTTCATAAATCAGCGCATGCTCCGCACAAATTTGTATCTTTGCGCATACAATATATTGTTTTTTCTATCCATCCGGGAAGTAATCTTTGGTACATTAAAGGGAGGTCTTATACTTGGGCGCTAATTTGTTTCTCAACGCTCTGTTTTGGTTTTTTGCAATTGTTGGAGTATTTAGCCTAATTTCTGATTTTGTGGGTTTTGTCGCGACACTCAAAAAGGAAAAAAATGAACCTTATGTCGTACTGACAGTAAAAGACCAGCAAGAAAACGTGGAAGGGCTGATCCGGGGCGTCGTATGGCAAAACCTACATACAAAAAACGGCGGGCGCGTCCCAAAAATCATTGTTGTAGATTTAGGCTCCACCGACAATACGCCGGATATACTAAAAAAACTTGCAGGTGACTACGACTTTGTACAAATTACCGACAAGGAAGGCTATATCAAATTTATACGGGAAATGGCATAACAACATCTTTTCAATCAAAAAGCGGCATAGACTCTGCTATGCCGCTTTTTTAATAGTTTTCCATGCAGTGGCCCTGCGCCGGCCTAATCCGTTTTATTACCAAATTGTTGCTCTAAAGTGCTCATAGGAAACGGCGGGTCAGCGAGTGGCCTTACCGCTATAGACATCAGCAGGGCAGGGTTGTCGTCCGCCGCTACACGGTTCGAGTGAATTGCGCCGCACGACCGGCAGCGGTGAATCAACGCCCATTCGCCGTTTTTGCGTACCCATACGCCGATCGGGTCCATAATCCCCTTGCACAAGGAAGCCCGATCGTCCGGCGCATGGTCTTCGTGTACGCTCGACAAACACTTCGGGCAGTGATTACGGTGCCTGCTCCCCGCCCCCTCCGGTGCAACTGCCGCGCCGCACACCTTGCAGACAAAACTCTCCGCACAGGGTACGCGCCGGTAATCCGCCTTTTGTATTTCCCGCACGTATTTCGCAATCGTTTTGTTCCGTTTTTGTTTTTGACGCAAATACGCCTTTTTATCATCGCCGTATTGTGCCTCGCTGTCGAGCGAAACATAGCTTTCCCACCGCTCCTGTGACAGCGCGCCGCTTGCTATCGCCGCCTTTATCGCACAGCCCGGCTCACTTTGGTGCTTACAGTCGGAAAATTTACACTTTCCAAAAAATTGCTCCACATCGGAAAATGCGCTGCCGAGCCCCTCTGCGGCCTCGCACATACCAAGCTCGCGCATACCCGGCGTATCAATGACCATTGCGCCGTTCGGCAGCCGAATTAACTGGCGGTGTGTCGTTGTGTGCCGTCCCCGTCCGTCCCCGGCACGAATTTCGCGCACAGCCATTATTTCCTCTCCTGCCAAAGCGTTCACCAAGCTCGATTTTCCAACGCCAGACGAACCAAGCAGCACGGCCGTTTTGCGCGGCTTCAAATAGTCTGATAAACTGGTTAGTCCCTCTCCTGTTTTCGCACTAACGGCAAACACGCCAACGCCTGCTGCAATCTTGCTCGCCGCACGCAGGTATCCGTCACAGTCCTCCGTTAAATCTGCCTTCGTCAGCACCACAGCAGGGACCGCGCCAGACTGGTACGCCAACGTCAGATACCGCTCAAGCCGTTTTAAATTAAAGTCCCGGTTAAGCGACTGTATAATAAAAACGTAGTCAAAGTTTGCCGCGATAGCTTGCTCGCCCTGCCCTGGTGTTGGATCGCGGCGGGAAAAGAGCGTCTTACGGGGTAGCGTAGCCACAATATGGCTGTCCCCGCTGGTATTGTAGTCAAGTAGTACAAAGTCGCCCACCGCCGGAAAGACCTGCTTCTTTCCGCTCCTATAATAAACGCCCGCCTTTAGTTTTCCAAAAATTTCTCCATACTCACAAATCAGTTCATACCGTTGTTTATGAACAGCACTTACGCGTGCCGGAATTTTATCTGTATTTACCGGCAATAAGTTTTTGGGAAGCCCATAGTCAAATAAATCCATTTTTTACCCTCTCTTTTATCAATAAATTCAACCTGTTTTTATCGTTCCAATTCATGACATGCATCAAAACAACCCCTTTCAAAATCGTTAAATCAATTATAGATATAAAAAGGCCGCAGAAAGCAGCCCCCGTTTCATGGCTACAACTGCGGTTTATCGCACAAAAATAACACACCTCGCAGTGTGCTACAACGTACAGTTATAGAATTCACATCAGGTTACCCGGTTTGGCGCAGCAAAACAAAGAGAATACACCTCTCGTATTGCACCGCCCAAT
>URQR01000049.1 GCA_900550065.1 uncultured Eubacteriales bacterium
TCAGCCCCCGCTCGTCCATGCGCGTCGTAATATAGTTCAAATACCGGAAAATCATATCGGCGTTTTCATACAAAATCGCATCGTCACCCGTGTACTGATACACATAGTACGGAATATTTACACATACACTGTCCCACATAGGGCCGTTGCCCCATTCAAATCCCCAGCCCGATGTCGGAACAATCCCCGGCAGCGCGCCGTCTAACCGCTGCGCCTTCCGAATATTACGCATCCACTCGCGCAGGCTGTTTTCCGCACGTAAATTCAGCAGCATATGCTCCGCCGATACGGATGCGTCGCCCGTCCACCCGTTTTTCTCCCGATGCGGGCAATCGGTCGGGAAATAGTAAAAGTTTGCAAGGTCGGACCGGCGCGTATAAAGCTGAAGCGTGTTCACCGTATCGTCCGAACACGAAAAGCCGCCGCGCTCTTTTAAGTCCGAATTCATTACAAGATACGTCAAAAGTGACTCCGTTGCCTGCGCTTCTTCAATGCCCTCTACTAAAACGTATTGGAATCCATGATAGGTAAAGGGCGGCACGAACGTTTCCTCCCCTTCCCCTTTACAGATATATACATCCTTTTGCGCATATTCTTTATAATATTCCGCAAAGCCCGGCCGGTCAAAAATAATCGTCGAAATGTCGAGTTCGCCGTCCTTTAACAGTTCAGAGTGCCATAGCGAAATCCGCTGGCCCGGCTTTCCGTTGACCGTAAGGCGGCACACGCCCGCTAAGTTCGCCCCAAAGTCGTAAATATATCCCCTGCTGCACTTTGTAATACTGACAGGCTTTAACTCCTTAGTCACCACAATCGGATCAGCCGGACACAGCACCGCTTCCCCGCGTGGCTGTTCCGCCGAAATCGCCTCTGTCCACGCACCGTCGTCAAAGCCGGGCTCGCTCCACCCCGCCAGCTCCAGCCGCGCGTCGTAGTGCGTTCCCATTCGGTACTCATCAAATATAATTGCGCTGTCGTGCGTTTTAAAGCCACTATCCGCTTCAAAGCAAATGCTTTTCCCACCGGCTTCCGCCTCAAATTGCAACGCAAAACGCAGAGGCGCAATCCACGGCGCTTTTTCAAAGTCCCAAATCGCACCGCCGAACGGATTAAAAAACCCGTTGCCGAGCACCACGCCGATTACATTCTCGCCCTTTTTCAGATAGGGCGTCACATCGTAATTGTCGTAATAACATACATCGTCCGGATTGCTAATATACGGTGCAAGTGCGCCTTTTGTGATGTTCTTTCCGTTTATGTACAGCTCGTAAAACCCGAGCCCGCAGATTGTCGCCTCTGCGTTTTGCGCCGCTTCTTCAAGCATAAAGCTTTTCCGAAAATACGGTGCATTCACGTGCTGCGCAAAACTGCACACCTTGTCCGACGCGCGGACAAATTTGTTTGATAATTGCATTGCTTTCTCCCCCATAATCATATTTAAACTGTGTCCGCATCATTCAAACAGCGTTGGATACAGCTTTTTATACATTTCTGCATACTTTTCCGTATTACATACATAGTTTTTTGTTTCCGGAAACGGAATCGTTTCCAGCGTCTCGCCGTCCGGCGTGTACCGTTTGTCGGCAAGCCACTTTGCAACATTGCCGCTCCCCGCATTATACGCACAGAGCGCAAGCGTCATATCGCCGTCATAAGAGTCGAGCAAATGGCGTAAATACCAGCATCCGAGTGAAATATTAACCGACGGGTCAGTAAGCTGGGAAACCGCAAATCCCTCCATTCCCATCTTTTCCGCGACCCACTCGGCCGTCGCGTCGGTCAGCTGCATCAATCCTTTGGCATCCTTGTGCGACTGCGCGTCGCTCACAAAGTTGCTTTCCGCTTTGATTAGGCCAAGCACCAAGTAAGGATCGAGGTCGTTTTTCTGCGCATGCTCCAATACGGTCTGCTCATAAGCGACCGGATACAGGATTCTCATCACTCTGTCGTACGCGACAGGAATCAAAAACGCGCAGGAAACGATAATAACCAGCAGGATGAGCCAAACCGTTTTACCTTTCACTCTGTTTGCTCCCTCCGATTTCATCCAATATATCCTCCAGCAAGACGTCAAGCGCCTCGTCGCCCGAATTATCAATCACAAAATCCGCATACTGGATATACTTCGCATCCGGCTCCTGCGAGCTAATCCGATTCAGCGCCGCCTCACGCGTGATTCCGTCACGCGCAATAATACGCTCTATACGCAGCTCCCTATCCGCTGTCACTGCTATTACATAGTCGCACATATCGAGGATACCGCTTTCCTTTAATACAGCAGCGTCAATCACTGATATATCCGCTTTGCAGGCCGCAAGCTCCTCTTTCACAATTGCTGTGATGTATTTGTGCGTAATTTTATTGAGTTTTTTAAGCTGTTCACGGTCGGTAAACACAATCGACGCAAGCTTTTTCCGGTCGAGTGTACCGTCGCTTTGCAGTACGCCCTCGCCAAATTCCTCTATAATTTCCACCAGCGCGGGCCTGCCCTTTTCCACTACTACACGCCCAATCTGGTCCGCATCTATCACATTAATGCCCCTTTGCCGCATCAAATTCGCAATCGTACTTTTACCACTGCCGCTTCCCCCTGTTAATCCAATTACTACCATAATTGTCCCTCCCTTTCTGCCTCATAAAGTCTATCTATCTTGCTTATTTTGCATCATACCAACTTTTTGCACATTTTTCCTCCGCTACGAGCGCAACGTCCAGCGCTGCCGCATGTTCCATTTCCTCGCGCAAGAGCTTGCGCACCGCTTCTATTTCTTCTTCATAGCCTTCAACAATCAATTCGTCGTGTACCTGTAAAATCAGCTTCGACTTGAGCCCTTCCGCCTTCAGCCGCCGGTACACGCGTACCATCGCGAGCTTAATAATGTCGGCTGCACTGCCCTGTCTCGGCGTGTTAAGCGCAACGCGCTCGCCAAACGCCTTGATGTTATGGTTGGATGCCTTCAGCTCCGGGATGTAGCGCCGCCGCCCAAAAATAGTAGAAACGTAGCCCTTTTCATACGCCTCGTTCTTAATTTCATCCATATAGGCCTTTACGCCCTGATAGTGTGCCAAATACCCATCAATATACTTTCTCGCCTCGTACACGCCGATCCCCAAATCCTTCGCAAGGCTGAACTCGCCAATGCCGTATACAATACCAAAATTGACCGCCTTTGCACCTGCGCGCTGTGTCTGCGTGACCTGCGCAAGCGGTATCCCCAACACCTGCGAAGCGGTGACTGCATGAATATCAACGCCATCTGCAAACGCCTGCATCATTTCCTTGTCTTGTGCAATATGCGCCAAAATCCGCAGTTCAATCTGCGAGTAGTCCGCGTCGACGAGCATACACCCGTCCTTTGCAACAAACATTTTCCGTATTTCGCGCCCCAGCGGATGCCGCACAGGAATATTCTGCATATTCGGCTCTGTCGAGCTGATCCGCCCCGTTACCGTCACCGTCTGGTTAAAACTTGAGTGAATGCGGCCCGTTTCCGGGTTGATGACCGCCAAAAGGCCGTCGCCGTATGTTGTTTTGATTTTATTGATCAAGCGGTACTCAACAAGCAGGTCGATGATTGCATGGCTGCCGGAAAGCTTTTCCTGCACGGCCGCATCGGTCGAATACCCCGTTTTCGTCTTCTTCACAGCCTTTAGGCCTAATTTTTCAAACAATACCTCGCCGAGCTGCTTCGTCGAATTAATATTAAACTCACATCCCGCAAGCGCATAAATCTGATTCGTCAGCTCCTCTACCCGCTCGGACAGTGTCTCGTTGAACTCAGTAAGCTTTTCCCGGTCAACCGCGATACCTGTAATTTGCATATCAGCCAGCACCTGTACAAGCGGCAGCTCAATCGCATCGTAGAGATCCTCCTGCCCGTTCTGCTTCAGCTGTACGCAGATATATTCACGCAGCAACGCAATACAGCGTACCTCTTTTGCCGCAAATTCCGCCGCCGAGTTCTCATCAATATCGCAGATGCGGACGCGCGACTTTCCTTTTCCGAGGAATTCCTCCTCCGTTTGCAGCGTAAGCCCAAGATACTCCTGCGCCAGCGCGCCAATCTCATAGCGCGTCCGGGACGGCTCTAAAATATATGCGCCAATTGCGGTGTCAAATACCAAATTTTCATACGATATTCCGAACTTATGCAGCAGTACAATATCATCCTTGACGCCGTGGCCCGTCTTCGGCCTGCTGCTATCGGTAAAGAAAGGCGCAAACGCCGCCGCAATCTCGTGCTCCGGCAAAAAGAGTCCCGCCGGAATATAGCTCACTTCCCCGCCGCACAACACCGCAAGCGCGTCAAGTCCGCCGCCGCTTTGATAGATGCGGTATACAAGTTCTGTTTCTTTTTCTGCTTTTTGCGCAAGCTGTACCAGCGCTTCCGCGTCGCTGATTACACAATACTGTAAATCCTGTAATTGGTTTTCGCTGCGCGCCCCTTTTACAGCCTCGCCCTCTAAATTCAATTTTTTAAGAAAGCTCTTAAAGGCCAGTTTTTCAAACAAAGCCGCCAGTTTTGCGCTGTCATACGGTGCCACAGCCGCGTCCTCGGGCGAAAATTCAACCGGCACATGCTTATCAATTGTTGCGAGTGTCTTGCTCATAAACGCCGATTCGCGCCCGGCCTGCAGCTTTTTCAGTGCCGCGCCTTTTACGCCGTTTCCCTCTAAATCATCGTACAAAGCCTCAATGCTCTTACATCGCTGAATCAGCGAAAGCGCCGTTTTTTCGCCGATTCCGGCAACGCCGGGGATATTGTCGGACGCATCGCCCATTAACGCCTTTACGTCAATAAACTCATCCGGCGTTACGCCGTACTTTTCCACGACCGCCGCTTTATCGTAAATATCGGTGACGGTCTGCCCCTTACTCGTAGTGGTCAAATACACCTTCGTTGAATCCGTCGCAAGCTGTAAGTCGTCCTTGTCACCCGTGACAATAATGCACTCAATTCCTTGCTTATCACATATGTCCGCAACGGTCCCAATAATATCGTCCGCCTCATAGCCTTCTTGCTCGAGAATTTTGATGTTCATCGCCGATAGAACATCCTTCATAATCGGCATCTGTGCCGCTAAATCGTCCGGCATCCCCTTCCGCTGTGCCTTATATTCCGAATACATCTTGTGCCGAAACGTCGGCGCGGCTAAGTCAAACGCCACACATAGATAATCGGGCTGGATTTCATCAGCATACTTAAATAAAATATTTAAAAATCCATATACCGCATTGGTCGGTATTCCCTCTTTTGTGCTGAGTGCGCGGATACCATAATACGCTCGGTTGATGATGCTGTTTCCGTCTATAATAATCAGGCTTTTGCCCATAATAAGCTTCCCTTCAACTTGATATTATAAATCTATTTTATACCTATATATACTATAATATTAATTTAATTCGACACATAAGTCAATACTTTTTGTACACAAATCAAACGGGCATAAATACTCACACATTTACAAACGTAAACATATTATGTAACGTATGCCGCGCAGACTAAAAAACCGCGTGACAATCTATCATTTTATAAATTCTAAGAAGGGAGAAGCATATGGCAAACATGGATTTTGATTTGACAGCTTCAACGCCGATGCCAAGAGTAGGCTACGCCTATGTACCCATGCAGGTTATGGGAGAAACGTACGACCCGGAAAAAGGTCTGACACAAGGGACAATATTTCCCGAGTTAGATATTCCAATGGAAAAATACGGAAAGCAATATTAAGGAGGACGGCTATGGATATGATGAACATGACACAACCGCAAAGCGAACGTGCAAAACGGCTGCGGGATATTCAGAATTATAATTTTACAGCGTATGACCTTGCCCTGTATCTGAACACGCATCCCACAGACAAAAAAGCGCTTGAAATGCACAGTGAAATCGTGAAAAAACTGGATCAGGCAACAAAAGAGTTCGAAAAAGACTTTGGACCGCTCACCCACACGGCGAATGCCTCCACGGACACGTGGAATTGGATGGAAGACCCGTGGCCGTGGGAAGCACAGTAATAGAGGAGGAATCAATACATGTGGCAATATCAAAAATTTCTTGAATTTCCAATCAACATAAAAACGCCAAACCCCAAACTGGCAAACTTTATTATTAGCCAGTACGGCGGACCGAACGGTGAGCTTGGCGCATCTATGCGCTACCTTTCGCAGCGTTTTTCCATGCCGAATGAAGTAACGCGTTCGACATTAAACGATATCGGTACGGAAGAGCTGGCGCACCTTGAAATGGTCGGAACACTTGTCCGCCAGCTTGCGAAAAACGCAACAACGGGGCAGATTGAAAACAGCCCCTTGGCACAGTATTTCATCGATCACGGACGCGGCGTATATCCGGCGGATGCCGCGGGCAACCCATGGAGCGCGGCAACAATTGCGTCGTCTGATGATGCAATCATGAATCTGGTAGAAGATCTCGCAGCAGAGCAGAAAGCGCGCGCAACTTATGATAATATTTTACGTGTTTCGGATGACCCAGATGTCAATAAAGTCATCAAATTCCTTCGCGAGCGCGAAATTGTACATTTCCAGCGCTTTGGTGAAGCGCTCAACTATGTACAAAACCGTCCGCAGCAGAAAAAATACTTTATGGGTAAAATGGAAAAGTAATCTCCCTAAAAAAATAAGGAGTATGGCTGTCATACTCCTTATTTTTTATGTCAAACAAAGAGCTATTTGACGTATAAAATAATGCAAAAAAACATATAAAATCATGCGCTTGTTCTCCCCCTCCCTTGACGGCTTACAGCAGCTTTCGCTATACTATGAGCAAAGATAACACGGTTTTTAAACTATTAATGGGGGTAGAAAAAAATGCAAATCAGAAAAGCGCTATGTATCCTGCTAACCGTCACAATGATAATAGGTATTTTGCCATGTGTCACATACGCGGCGGACAACAAATCCAGAATCATCTACTTTAACGACTTTGAGTCCGAGGATATTACAGGTAATGCGAGCATTGCGCCCAAGTCGAACAAAATTGAACGTTACGAAGAAAAGAACGGCAACGGTGCCGTAATGATTTCCACCTATGGAAAATCGTCTGAGGACGCATTTTTTCAAGCCACCACAAAGGGCATCGACTGGGATAATGTTGTTGTTGAGCTCTCCCTTTCCTGTGTTGAGGGCGGCCTTTCGACTAATTTGCAGTTTAAAGATTCTGTCCCGAAGCAGAGCGCGCTGTTTTCAACCGACAAAAACGGCAACATAATTTCTAAAGGAAGCGAGACGAATTTAGGCAGCATTCAGGCGGGAAAATGGATCAAGCTATCGTTTGCAATCGACTTTGCGAATCGGAAATATTCTACCTATGTAAACGGAAAACGCGTTGAAAAAAACATTGCCTTAAACGGTGAATGCTCAAAAAACTTTAACTTTATGCGCCTGTACATGACAAAAGGGGCGCAGGGTGATATTCTGTTGGATAACTTTGCTATATACGAAGGGACAGAGCCGCGTGACATTACCGACGAGGCAGCGGCGATGCCTACCCCTGTAGCGGCGCCCACTGTATCGCCAAAGGGTTCGGGTAAAAATTATGAAATTAACTATGCTGATATGGGAAGACTCGACAACGCAGTTGTACTGCTGGTAGACGCACCAAATGCATACGCAAACAAGCAGCTTACAAAAGTGGACGCGGACAATGATGCCGTCGTGCCAACGGTGATAAATGACCGCACACTCGTTCCCCTCCGGTTTATATCTGAATCCTTTGGCGCACAGGTTGGCTGGGACGAAGCCACCCAGACCGCCACGGTCGTCCTTGACGGAAAGACGGTCAACACTGTGATTGGCAGCAATGCATTGACTGTAGACGGCCAGAGCGTACCGCTTGATGTTCCGGCACAGGTGATAAACGACCGCACTATGCTGCCGCTGCGTGCTATGGCTGAGTCGCTCGGAAAGACTGTCTTCTGGGACGATAGAGGGCTTATCATACTCACAGACGCAGCGACAAAAATTGACAGCGAAAAGGACGCCAGATTAATCAGCGCTATGATTGCATACTTACAATCGGGCAAGCTCGCGCTCAACTATTCGGCCTCCCCACATTTTACACAATGGGTGCTCGACGATGCGGTAAAAGCCGCACCGATAGAATTCAGCGCTGACAAGGGTAATAACAACATTGCCTCCAAAGGCGCAAAGGCGCTCTACTACCTGACGCTTGCGGCCTATCTGGACGAAACGGCATCTGCCTCCGACGGCACACTTGCCAAAGACGCGGCTTTGGTGCAGCTGCGCAGTCTAATTGGAGGCGGGCGCGAGCCATATGCATGCGTCGGGCCGTACTGGAGTCATGCGGTTGTGGCGGCAAGCCTCGTACTCGTTAAAAATACGCCGGCGGTATACGGCGCACTCACACAGGACGAGAAGGACCGGATGGACTGGCTTATGAAGGCGCTTGCAATTTCCGGCAACTGGGGCTTTAACGACCAGAACAACTACAAGACTGGATTTGACCTGTTGGGTAATTTTAATAAGGAATGGAACCCAAACTATCGGAATACGTATCTTAATGTTGTGATTTCGGCGGCAATGTACTTTGGCGCAGACGAGCTCGATAAAATATTCACTTCATTCAGCTATGACGAATATATGAAAAAACTCGAAGAGCTTGGATATACAAATATTATACACACATGGTCGGCCGCGGGCAAAGACCTGATGGAAAACGGCGGCGAATGTACTCTTTTAGGCGGTATCGGCGCGAGCGGCATGGTCGCGGGCCAGAGCGGCGGCAAGGGGGCGGGTGTGAAGGTTCCTTTTAAATATAAAGGAATGGGGCCGGACGACCTCGACGGTATTTTCACAAGCCTGCTCGACTATACATACGGCGCAGTCGCTTCCAGCTCGCACGGCGTAAAAGACGGCGAATACTACTCCTATATTCTGTCCGGTAAAAACACGCCGTATGAGGGGTACAACGGCATGATGTTTGAGTTTTGCTCGGGCAGCCGCAGCAGCGCGGGCTACTGCTATGACAGTATGATGATTTTAATGCCGATGTACGCAAACTTTAAGCTGTTCGGCGGCTGGAACTCGGAGGCAGACTGGCAAAAGACGTTTGACGCATGGATTTATGTCGGCACAGAGGATTTGATTTTTAAGCTTACAGAGGGCTATATGGGGTATTCGACCTCCTTTCCCGGCTATAAGGAGGAGCGCGAGTACGACAAGATCTCGGTCGGCTATGCGATGGATAAGGATATGTGGCGAAACTTTCACTGTATGTTAGGCGAAGACATCAGCGTTACAGTAAACCCGAACGCCAAGCCGGAAATCAACGCCGCCCCGGCAGAGCCCAAGGATGGTATTACATCGCCGCCGGCGGACGCAATTATCCCAACCTATCAGACGAGCAAATTTACAAACGATGCTGTCCTACCGCTTGGCGGCAGCTATACAGGCGACGTTACAACGGAGTTCGACGTTGTGTTCGACAGCGAAGTCGGCAATACCTTTGACGGCGTAATCATGTATGACAGCGCCGACGCGAGGGATATGACCTACGCGAAAGCGAACGTTCTAATCCAGTTCAACAACCAGACCATCAATATCATGAACGGGAGCGGGTATAAGTGGACGGCGTTCCCCGTCGCAGCGAATTATCGGTATCATTTTAAGGTCAAGATGAACGCAGCCACAAAAAAGTACAGTGTTTGGATTACGCCGACATGGCCCGAGCCGGGCGAGGAGCAGCTCGTGGCCGACGGCTATGCGTTCCGAAATACGGCACAGGAAATTTCAGCGTTTGGTTCTCTTATTCCCGTCAGAGCCTCCCAAACAGGCAGCTACTGGATTGAGAACCATACAGTTTCAGCGGCAGAGTAGTATAGCAGCAAAAACGAGCGGCAAATGATAAATAATGCCGCTCGTTTTTTATTGATGTCCAGCAGAGTATGATGTAAATTGCATTGTAACTATTGACTAAATTTTTTTACCGTGCTATGATATAAATTGTAATATACTGTATTTTAAAAGGGAGGAATGATTGATGAAACGAAGTAAAATAGCAGCATATTTTCTTGTGCTGACAGTATTGGCGACGGTTTTGCTGCCGACAGGAGCAGTCCATGCAAAAATAATCGGCTCCGGTACAACACCATCCTCTGTAAATGGCGTGTTCGATGCCGAGGCGGAGGATTTGCCGTTTGACGATGATTATTTGGGACTCAGTACGAATGATTCCTTTTCCGACGGCATGGGTTTATATGTGCTCAAAGAAGATAAGACACAGCCTGCGGTCAGCGACCCGGCGCATCTGGACGCTTCCTTTATTGCTGACAAGGCCGGTACATATACGATTTGGGTACGCGGAACTGCGTCCGCGGCGAATTCGGCGGGCCGCAGCGTCTATGTATCTATTAATCAGGGAGAATATAAAGACACAAATTTGAATAACAACGCCGGCGACCCGCCGAAATGGATGAAGCTCACGACTGCCACCGCTTCCGCACCGGGGCAGCATCCGTATCCGGCGCAGGCAGAACTACAACATTGTGCTCGACCGTATCTATTGTACGACAGATGCGTCCTTTACACCGAACGATACGAATGTGGCGTTAAGTCCGCCGATTTCGTATGATTTAACACCCACAAAGCTGACAACGCTGCGGGATTCTTTGAACGCTTGGCACGGTATGACAGCTGGTGAGGTTCTCGCCGATGTAAGCGTTGCCGACGGATTTGGTTTAACAAAGCAAATCTATGCGGCGGACGGAAGCATTGTGTCGCCGGATACGCCCGCATCAGAGGGAATGTACATCCGTGTTTCAAAAAGTGCGGTTAAATACGCGGATCATCCGCTTGTATACAGCGACCACCGCGTTGGGCCGGTCTCCTACAGCGTGGCTGGTGTAAACGGCGCGTCGTGCTGGGATGAAAACGGATATAAAGGCGCGAAGCTGAATGCTTCTGTAACGATCGATAGCTTTGTGGATGATGTATCGAAGGATTATACGCTTGTTATTACGCAGAAAAAGGACGGTCGACTGACGGATATTGCTTCAAAAAGCATCACGGTAGGCGCAAAAGGCTCGTCGACCATTACGCTCGACTACGACATAGAGGACGGCAGCGACGCAATCTATCAAATTTACTTATGGGATAATTTTGCGTCCATTACACCGCTCAGCAAGTCCTACATTTTGTCGCCGAAACTGCGGGGCAAAAAGATGGCTGTGTTTGGTGACAGTATCACAAACGGGTTTATCACCTACCCCTCCGACATTGGGCTGATTAATGGGATGACCTACAGCGATAACAGCAGCAAAACCGATATCTTTAACGTTGCGGTTGGCGGCGCGCGAATGTCTTCACACAATGACCCTGTCGGCGTATGCAGTATGGTGTCGCTCGTCGACACGCTGACCGACCCGGCGAAGGACTTTTCCGCGCAGCAGCAGTATTTGGGCGGTCTTGGCGGATGGACCAACGGCACGTTTATTTATAACAACATGGTGGCGTTGAAGGAACAGATTCAAACTATTGACTACGCAACCGTATTCTACGGTACAAACGACTTTACCGCAAGCGTCAAGCTGGACAATGAAAGCAATATATATGACACAACGACCTTTGGCGGC
>URQR01000050.1 GCA_900550065.1 uncultured Eubacteriales bacterium
AGCAACTGATGCTTTGTGGGTCGTTTTTCCCCCGAATGAAAGTACCGCAGCCGGACCCCGTCCCCTAAAATAAGACGCATATCTTCTGCTACGATTCCAACAAGGCATCCGTTACTTTCCGTCCCGGTAATTTTTTTCCCGCTAAACAACGTCTGATACCCCTCCGGTTCGCCGGAAAACCAAGTAAACTTGTGCGGCGACTGGTTCGCATAAACATTGATAATCTCTTTCCCAAGAATCGTCTCTTTTAATTGCTGTGCCAAACAGTTGCTTTCCGGTAGCTCAATCATTTCTCATCCCGCCTTTCTTCTTATGTGCAGTATACATAAAACTATTCAAAAGCAAAAACCAAGCCTACCGCTTCAACAGCCTGCACAGCGTTTCACACATTACGTCCATATCAATCGGCTTTGCTACATGCGCATCCATGCCAGCGTCTATTGAGGCTTGTATATCCTCGGCAAAGGCATTTGCCGTCATCGCAATAATCGGTATCGTTTGTGCGTCTTCCCTGCCCGACTCCCGGATAGCGCGAGTAGCCTCGTAGCCATTCATCTCCGGCATCTGGATATCCATTAATATCGCATCATAGCTACCCGGCGGCATATCAAAAAACGCCTGTGCTGCCTGCTTTCCATCTGCCTTCACGTCGTAGTGCGCCCCATATATCTTGAGCAACTCGCACAGAATTTCGGCGTTAATCGCATTATCCTCCGCCACTAAAAAGTGACACCCGTCAAACAATTGATCACACTGTGTGTCGGCGGTTGGACTCTTTTGATTTAATCCGGACTCCTTTCCGTCCGGCACAGGCTCATATTCCAACTCCACCTCAAACGTTGTCCCTTTGCGCTCTTGGCTTGTCACACTAATCTTTCCGCCCATTAAATCGACAAGCCCTTTCGTGATACTAAGCCCAAGCCCTGTTCCCTCTATATGTTCCGACGTGCGTCCCCGTGTAAAATGTTCAAAAATATGCGCCAAAAACTCCGCCGGTATCCCAATCCCTGTGTCGCTGACTGTAAAGCGATATCGGACCTGCCCCTTCACAAGCGGCGGTATTTCCTCCGCCATAAGTTCCACCCTACCGCCCTCCGGCGTAAATTTTACCGCATTGCCCAAAATATTTAAAAGAATTTGATTAATACGCAGAGAATCCCCATAAAAATGTTCATGCGAAATTCTTTTATTCCTCGTAATAAACTTAAGGCCGGCCGCGCGAGCCTGTGGCGCAATAATAATGCCGACTTGCTCTACTACCTCAAATATAGAAAGTCTCGTATTATTTAATGATATTTTAGAACGCTCAATCTTACTCATATCTAAAATATCATTGACCAAACTGAGCAAGTGCTTAGAGGACACGGATATTTTTTGCAGACAATCCGATACACGAGTCCGGTCGTCCATATGCGCAACCGCTAACGCCGTCATTCCCATAATCGCGTTCATCGGCGTTCTGATATCGTGGCTCATAGCCGATAAAAAGTCGCTTTTTGCCCGGTTTGCCTCCCGCGCGCCTGCGAGTGCGTCCTCCAGTTCCTTTTTTGTCTTTCGCTCCGCAGCAAGCATTTCCGTCACATCCGCACGTACCATACAAAGCGTTCTGTGATTGGCGTCGCCCCACATGACATTAATCTGCTTATACCGCGTCCCTTCCTCTGTGCGGTAAGGGAAGATAAAGTCATAGCCGGACGGCCTTTCCTCCATACGGCAGAGCATCGTGTTCATCATAAATTCTTCTTGTACCGTCGCCCGCTCCTCCTCCGCACCATAGCGGTCTATGAAGTTGTCTATAATACTATTGTAGTCTTCGGCAATATACGGTGCCAAATTTTCCAACACGGTTTCCCTTGTATACAACGTAAGCCGCCTACTGCCTATATCAATAAAGCCCGCTAACTCAAAGGTGTACGCTATCACGCGGAGCAGCCCCTGCTGCTCACGGATGGAATCCGTAATGTCCGTTCTTGACAGGCATATCCGCCCGATTCGTAGATCAATGGCGGATACGGTCATATTCTTTGTACGAATATCTCCGTTATCATCTATAGCAGAAAAGGCAAATGTATACGGCCCGCTGTCCCGCAGCCTTGCAGTCATCGTTTCTGGATCCAACCCATTTTGGTACTGCTCCTGATCCCGCGGTACGACCTTCGTTTGCAGCATCAGCCTCGTCCATTCAGAGTGCTTGCCGCTTTTCGGCGGCATACAACACGTATCCGCGTTATAGGACAAAACAGTGAATGTATCATGGATCAGGTCAACATCAATCACTAAGTCATTGCCCGTCCCGGACAAATTATGCAGTATTCGTTCAGAAACGGTCTGTTCCGTAATGTCTGCCACCGTCAAAATACCTGTAACATCTTCGCTGTCCGGCTCCGCCACCATGTTCATTTTAAATTGGACGTAGCGTCCCACTGACTCGGCCGGCAGCTTAATAAAACACGTCTGCCGCCGCTCTGTAATCCCCTCTTGAAAAGCTTTCAGCGCCGGTGCGCTCAAATATACCGCAAGAAAGTCTTGCCGTTCCTGTTTATCCACAATAAATGTGGATAGTCCGGTAAAAAAGCCGTCCCGTTCACTGCCAAAAGTATCGAGCAAACCGGAATTTGTAAAATCATTTATCTCAATAATCCTTCTTTGTGTAATATTGCAGTGACCAATAACCAGCACGTCCGGTCCGGGCGTACGGTAATGTTGTAAAATCAACTCCTTATATTGCCGGCGGATTTGTTCCTGTTCCTCCCGCTCTTTTGTAACGTCGTGATATACGGCATAGACCCGCCTTTCTCCGCCGGCGCTCTCGATTAAAGTAAGATTATTTTTTACCCATACATAGCCACTGCTTCCCCGTTTTAAACGGTATATAATCTGGCATTGATTTTCTTCATCAGCGGCATATTCCTCCATCCTTCTTTTCACATATGCCCTGTCCTCCGGATGAACCCCCTCCATCGCATCCCGGTCATAAATCCGCCATGCTTCATCTAAAGACATGCCAGTCATAGCCGCAAACCCTTCCGACAAAAATTCCGGTACTAAATTTCCGTCCTTTTCATAGCGCACTACTGCAATACCGCCCGGCAGGTTTTTCACAACCGTCTGGAAATACTGCTCCAGCTTCTCCTTTTCTTTCCTTGTCGTCACCTCTTCGGTTACGTCGCGCACATACTTCACATAGGCGGGTATCCCGTTCCAGTCCGTCTCCCAAAAACGGGTATTATAATAACGCCCCTTACTACCAGCTGTCATCTCGTGCTCAATTCCGTCAGGCGCATGGCTTTTGATAGTACAAAACGCACAGGGCGTATCCTTTCCGTGCAGCACTGTGTAACATTTGCCTCCTGAGCAAGTCTGCGTGTTCATCGTTAAGTCCTTTGACTCGTTTACATACAACAAATCGTAATTGTTCTTGTCAATGACATAAATTCCATCCGCCGTTTCGTTCGCAATATTTTGAAACAGGCGGGTCTCAGCCGACATACCGGTAAACACAGCATAAAACCGCATAGTCTCCGCCTCTGGGCTCATGCGCCGTCCATTTAGGTGAATCCAAATCAGCGATCCGTTCTTGTGATACATCCGGTAAGAAACGTCAAGCGCAGCGCCGCTGCGAAGGGCGGACCGTATTGCCAATAGGACACGTTCCCGGTCAGGAGCATATATAATATCAAGTGCATCCTGCTTTATCTGCGCTTCATACTCCGCACGTGTATGTCCTGACAGCGCCGGCACCCCATCGGAAAAAAACGTAGGGATAAAGCGTCCGCTCTCCACCCTGTAACTAGCAATTCCGCCCGGTATAGAATTAATTAAATGGTCCAGCTCAAGCTGCGTTTCTTTGAGTGTAGAAATATTATGAAATACACAATGGATAAGGGGACAGCCGTCCTCCTCACCAATTTGTTTTGCCTGAATGTGTACCCATACAATGTGTCCCTCCCTGTGCTGTTTACGAAAATCAAGCTCTACAACCGTATGGTTGTTAGCTGCATCAAGCAAGGCAGAAACTACCATTTGCTTATCCTCATGATAGATTAGTTCCGCCGCATCACGTTTGATTCGCTTCTGATACTCCTCCACCGTGTAGCCAGACAGCGCCGGTACCCCGTCAGAAAAATATACCGTTTCAAAAATATCCGTCACTTTATAAATCGCAACGCCGCCCGGAATTGCGTTAATCGTATCCTGCATTTTATCATTTGCCCTTTTTAATGCTTCTTCCAGATGCATTTGCTCGCTGACATCGCTGTAAACGGCGTATAAAAATTTTTTTCCTTCCGACTGTGACTTTACAGACCCATCCAGCCGAATCCATCTATATTCCATTTCTCTATCGTTCCACAGCCGATAAGTGTGTTGTATCAAACCATTG
Organism: uncultured Eubacteriales bacterium; assembly: GCA_900550065.1. Classification (GTDB taxonomy): domain Bacteria; phylum Bacillota; class Clostridia; order UBA1381; family UMGS1253; genus Aphodoplasma. The sequence continues at coordinate 4,382 of URQR01000050.1, forward strand.
CAGCGGACCGCCTCCCGTATCTTTTCCTGCAGCGCGTCAACATCTTCGTGATGTACGCCTAAATAGTCAGTTTGCTGTTCAACAGAATGAATATGTTCTTCAGAATATCCCATGATATCGTAAAAGGCCGGATTATGAAACAGCGGGGAAATGTTTTCGTTCTCTAATTGATATACGCACAGGCCACACGGAACATTGCCAAAAATCGTTTGCAGTTCCTCCTTAACCGCCTTTGTGTGCTCTTCTTTTATCTTCTTCTCCGTAATATCTATGATATATTCAATATGTGCTTCTCTACCAGCCCAGTCAATGAGCTTTCCGCTCATCTGATAAATCCGGCCGTTAATAGGGTGGCGAAACTCGCGCACCAGCAGCTTGGTCCGGCTCATTTCCCCAATACGGCAAAATGAACACGGTGCGTCAAAGCCGGCCATCTGATAACAGCATTTGCCGGTTTTGTCTGCTTCTTTTAGCTTAAATTCTTCCGCTAAACGGTTAGCATAAAGCAGCTCCCAGTTGTCTAACGCGCTGACATAAACCGCAACCGGCGCATTGTCCAGCACCGCCGCAATCTGACTTATCGAAATTGAGCTTTCATACATCATAGCCACCCCCCTTAAGCCTTTTGCGCAGATCGTCCGCCTTTTCAAACTCCGTCCGTACAGCCTCATAAAGGGTTGGATAATCGCAGCGGCCTTCTCCTGTGCGGAGCGGCTCAACAATTGCACAAACCGCTTTATAAAGCGGTGTCAGCCCCATGTTGCCCACAACGCCCTTTAAGGTATGCGCCGCTTCAAATGCGCTCTTTAACGCTCCACGGTCGAGTGCATCGCCCAATTTTTGAAGGTTATCATCCTGAAACAGCATATCCAAAAACCGCAAATATGTAGTCTCATTGTACATAAATCGCGCCATCGTTGCCTCATAACTTGCACCATAGGCTTCAAATACTTCTCTAAACTCCGCCATGCCGTCAGTCCTCCTTGCCGAAAATAAAATCATACAGGGTTTGATAGAGCCGCTGCGGCTCAATTGGCTTCGCCAGATGGGCGTTCATTCCCGCTGCTTTGCTCTTTTCAATATCATCCTCAAATGCGTTTGCCGTCATAGCAATAATAGGAACTTTTTTAGCATCGCTGTTGCTTAAGTGCCGTATATTATTCGCCGCCGCCAGCCCGTCCATCAGCGGCATACGAATGTCTAACAAAATTGCGTCGTAATACCCCGGTTCGGATTTACTGAACATTTCTAAGGCCCGGAGACCATTCTCTGCCGTATCCACCACAAAGCCCATGTTTTGCAGAAGCATTACCGCCACCTCGGTATTGAGCATATTGTCCTCTGCGAGCAAAATATGCCTTCCTGTAAAGTTATAATGGATACTTTCGGTTTGCTGGGACTGCTCCTTTTTGTCTCCCAAAGCTTTTGTAAAGGCTGAAATAAGAGAAGATTTAAACATCGGCTTGCTCATCAACAAATTTACACCCGCAAGCTTTGCCTCATGTTCAATCGACGCCCAGTCATACGCCGTCATTATGATGATTGTGACGTCTTTTCCTACGACCTTTCGAATACGCCGCGCCGTTTCAATTCCGTCCATTTCGGGCATCTTCCAGTCAATTAAAATCATATCAAAGTGGCTGCCGCGCTCCCAAAGAGCGCTAACCCGTTCAACAGCCTTGCGGCCGCTGTCCACCCACTCCGCCTTAACGCCCATCTCCTTCAGCGTCACAACCGCGCTTTCACAAACCGTCACATCGTCGTCCACTACTAATGTTTTAAGATGCGTAAAATTGTAGCTCGCCCTTTTTTGGTTATGGCGCAATTGTTCCTCCTGTGTTATTCCAAGCTTTACATCTACGGTAAATTCTGTCCCAATCCCTTTGATTGAACGAACTGTAATTTTACCGTCCATCATATCAACGATATTTTTCGAAATCGCCAGCCCCAACCCTGTTCCGCCGTACAGCGCCGTCGTACCTGTAGATTCCTGGGAAAACGGCTCGAAAATATGCGGCAAAAACGACTCGCTCATCCCTACGCCGGTATCATTGACAATAAACCGCAGTACAGCGTCGTTTTTGCTTCTTTTTCTCTGCTCAGCAGAAAACGTAACCTTCCCGCCTTCACCAGTAAACTTAATCGCATTGCTCAAAATATTGATTAGCACCTGCTGCAGCTTCATCGCGTCGCCCATATAATAATCGTCCAACACCGGGTCGACAATACACTCATACTCTACGCCCTTTGCAGATGCCTGCGCATAGCAGATTGCATTAATGCCGCACAAAAATTCCTCCGTAGGTATTTTCTCATTTTTCAAAAGCATCTTCCCGCTCTCGATACGGCTCATATCTAAAATGTCGTTAATCAGCGACAGTAAAAACCGCGAGGAAATACCGATTTTGGAAATACAGTCCGCCACCCGTTCCTGATTGCCGATCGCCTGCGCCGCAATCGTGCTCATACCTATTATCGCATTCATCGGCGTTCGTATTTCGTGGCTCATACGCGACAAGAAATCCGACTTAGCCGCGTTGGCCTGCTCCGCAGCCGACAGCGCAGCCGACAAAGCCTCTTTCTGTTGCTGCTCTTTATGAACTACGTCGGTCACGTCGGTTCTGGTCATGCACACACGGCCCAAATCTTTATTAATATAAAAAATTTGAAACCGCTTAACAAACAGTCCGCCCTTCCCATCGTTCATTTCCACGATAAAGGAATATGCATCCCGCTCGGCTAATTGCTGTTGCATATATGTATAATCTAATTTTGATACATATTCTTTTCCCGCCGCTTCGTCCATATAGCGCGCGGCGACCACCCGGATTTCCTTTTGAAACTCCCCCGTTTCGGGAATTGCGTTTTTCCGCCGATCATTGAAAGCAATTACCCTGTGATAATCCCGCCTTATATCAATTTCCGCAATCAGGTCATAATCCAATTTCGATATCCTGCCGAGCAGCTGTTCCTGCATTTTCTGTTCCGTACTGTCGACCGTGTAGAAAAAAACGACAATATCGCCGGTTTCCGGATTCAGGCAGGACCGCATATTTGTGCTCCCCCAAAACATGCTTCCGTCATTGCGCCGGCGCAGAAAGTCAAAATGATAATCCGTTTTTCCCACCTTATAATCAGCCAGTACTTTTTCCCGTTTGAGCGTTTGCCGTATCTTTTCTCCATATTTTTCGTCAACCGCGGAAGCCGCCAAATTTTCAGCCGTCTCGTCATAGGTGTCCCCTACATGGGCAACCGCAACATCCGAGGTGGATATATAGCTCTCCATTGTATTTTTCGTAGTATTGAGCCTGCCCTGTATGCTTCCCTCAGAAGAGGAGAGCTCTACAAAATAGGAAATCTCGTTTTCATAGAGCTCTTTAATCCGCTCCTGTAGCTTTTTTTCGTCTGTAATATCGACAAAAACGCAATAGAAATACTGCTCACGGTCTTGCTCCGTGAACAGTTGTGCTTTTATAGAGACCCACTTTACCGTACCATCCTTACAAACTAAGCGGTTTTCGTTTTCAATTGTATTACCGTATTTTAACTGTGCCCGCAGTTTAGACGCCATAACCGCAAAATCTTCCGGATATATTACAGAGGACATCTTGTTCCCCATCGCGGCGAACTCCCCGCGCGTATAGCCAAGAAAGTCAAACAGACCGTCATTTGCGCTGAGGATAGAAAAGCCGTCGTCAAAACGGCAGCGAAACACTGCGCCGGGAATATTGTTATAGAGGTGCATGACCTCTTCCTGCGCCTGCCTCTGCGCTGTAATATCAATGCAGACGGACGCAATGGCGGGCCGCCCATCCTCGGCCGTTACCCGACGGCCCACATCATGGACCCAAATATACGAACCGTCCTTTTTCTTCATACGGTATTCGACTACATACTCCTCGTTTTTCTCCAACTGGCCCGCAACCGCTGCGTCGACCCGTGCCCTGTCCCCAGAAAGCATACAGTTAGAAATCATTCCGTCAATATCTAAAATAAAGTCTGCTTCGCTGTCATAGCCAAGATACTCTAACATCCGGCGGTTAATAAAATAAAATGGAAATCCTTCTTCTATATATCCGCCCATCATGCCACCCGGAAGTGACTCGTTTAATAACTCTTCACGCTGCTGCATGGCCTTTTCCATAACCAGCGTCTGCGGATAGTGCTCCCCCTCCCGCTGGCTGTTGCCCGGCTCAGCAAAGTGCAGATTGCAAACCCTCCACCCATCTTTGTACCGGCGCAGGATATAAAAGCCGCGCAAGTGCCACGCATACATTGTATTGCGCAACACCATCTCAGAAGACATCAAATAAAGCGCGTCGTTTAAAAACCGTTCCTGTATTACCGAAAGTTCCATCTCAAAGGGCTCGGCAATCTCTGCAATATCTTCAATCAGATATTGCGTCATTTCATCCTTCCCATAGGCGTATTCCGCTTTTCCCGTACCCACAAACTGTACATCGTCCGCTAAAAATTGCGCCGTTCGGGCCGCGTCCCTTTGTTCAAACCAAGTTTTACAAAACAAAAGAGCAGTCTGCCGCGCGCCTGCTTCGTCTATCAGTTCCGTTTTATTTTTCATAACCCACGCCCCCATCTGACAAAAGCGCCTCAAACTCTCCGCATGGCATCGGCTTTGCAAAATAGTATCCCTGTGCATAGTCACAGCCGGATTCAGCAAGCCGGTCAAGCTGCTCCTCCGTTTCGACGCCTTCCGCCACCACAAGGAGCCTCATCCATCGGGCAAGGTCTATGATAAAGCGCAGAATCCCTTTACTGTTCGGCTTTGCCGTTTCACTCCGAATAAAATTCATATCTAATTTTAAAATATCAATCGGCATTTCATTTAACATATTCAGCGAGGAATAACCGCTTCCAAAATCGTCCATTTCGACAACAAATCCAAGCTCACGCAGCCCGCTGACCGTGTCAATAATTTGCTTTGGATTTTCTGTATATGCGCTCTCCGTAATTTCTAAATGAAGCTGTTTGGGAGACAGATTATACTTCTGAACCGTTTTCATTAATACATCGGCAAGATCCGCATTATAAATATCAGCGCGCGATACGTTGACCGAAATCGGAACTGTTGCGATCCCCTTGTCTTCCCATTCCCGCAGAGCAGCGCACGCCCTATCCCAAACATACTGGTCAAGTTTTGTGATAAAACCACTCTTTTCAAATAAAGGAATAAACTGCGCAGGAGATTGCAGTCCCCACTCCGGGTGCTCCCACCGGACCAGCGCCTCCGCTCCGACGAGCGTTCTGCCCCTAATCTGGTATTTCGGCTGTAAATATATTTGAAACTGATTTTGCGCCAGCGCGCTCTCCATACTGTCCGCGATCGCCTGTTCCCGCAAGAGCTTATTGCGCAGCGCGTCGTCATATCTGGCAAAAAACTTGCCGTACTGCCCCTTAATACCAGAGGCAGCCAAAAGCGCGCGGTCACACATCTGTTCTACCGAAATGCTGCGGTCTTCAATGGAGTAAATCCCCCATTTCATTACAATATTTTGTATATCCATCAATTTATTAATTTTTTGGCTGACACGAGAAAACATCTCATCCTTATAGTCCCACCGGCGCTCCAGCAGACATGCAAACCGGTCAGAATTGATGCGGCCGCAAATCCCCCTGTTCTCCATACTCTGTTTATAAAGCTCTGCGATACTACGCAGCAGGCGGTCGCCCGTGGGTATCCCGAGTACATCGTTGATCAGCTTAAAATTTTCAATATCGGAACAAATAATATCATATTGTTTGTCCGGGTTGCGCAATAAAATTTCTTTTGTCTGCTGGTAAAAATATTCTTTTCCATATAACCCCGTCAGCCGGTCGTACTGAATGAGGTTAATCACTGCCGCCGTTTCCCGCAGATTAATAATGTTGGCTACCCGGTGCAGAATAATCTGTGGCTTATAGGGTTTTGCGACAAAATCCGCCGCACCATGCGAAAGGGCCGCAACCTCATCCGACTCCCCGTCGTTTTGTGTGGTCACAATAACCGGAATCGCAGAATAGGCCGGATTGGCTTTTATAATGGACAAAAACGTATAACCGTCCATTACAGGCATCACAATATCCAAAAGTATGAGCGAAATTCCTTCTCCATACTGCTTTAAAATTTCAAGTGCTGCCCGTCCGTTTTCCGCTTCCAACACCATATAGTTGGAGTCCAAAATCTGGCACAGCAGACTTCGATTGAGCATATTATCCTCTACAACCAAAACCTTTTTTTGTGAAAACATATCTTTGTTCCTCTTTTCTGAAATGTATGGCATAGAACAATAAATTGCACGGTTTCTCTGCCTGCCGCCTATGTGTGTCATTCTATCACAGCGCTGCTTAAAAAGCAATCATTCCCGATAATAATAGGCGGTATTATGTCGTTATTTCTTATTTTTCAAATCAACACTTATAATGAATCAATGTATATTGCAGAAAAAAACACACAAAATACAACTGTAATCAATAATTTGGGAGGAGATGTACTATGACGACAAAAGAATTATCGTATGTTGAAGACGCACTGGGTCATGAAACATATTTTCAGACTAAGTGCAAAGAAACAGCGAACCAAATCCAAGACGCAGAGCTGAAAGCCTATGTAGAGCAAATGGCACAGAAGCATCAGCAGCTTTTCCAGAACTTTTACGGCTTGCTTTAACAAGAAAGGAGAAAAAACAATGGACGACAAAAATTTAATGGAAAATATTCTCCTTTTGGAGAAAGGCGTTTGTGACCTTTTCATGCATGGAACAGTAGAATCCTCGACAGCAAATGTACATCAAACATTCAACGCCGCGCTAAACGAAGCGCTGTGCATGCAGGACACAATATACAACAAGATGGCTGCAAAAGGCTGGTACCCCACCGAACAGGTGGAACAAACCAAGGTGGACACGGTAAAGCAGAAGTTCAGCGCACAAAGCGCACAATAAGTAAAAAAGTAAAACACACAGCGCTATTTATATGGCTCTGTGTGTTTTGTTTTATGACTGCGCAAGGCGAAACGTAAACCACCCGTTTTCTGTTTTATATTCGCAGTAAGCGTCATATTTGTCGCAAAATGCGGCAATAGACCGCGTGCCGACACCATGTTCTTTTTCCTCCGCAACAGGCTGTCCCTTACTGTCAAAAGTAATTTTTCCGGTATAAGGGTTGGAAACCTGAAACATTAACTGTGGCT
>URQR01000051.1 GCA_900550065.1 uncultured Eubacteriales bacterium
CTCGTGTACGCCGTGGTAGATTGTCTCGCCCAAAAGCGCGTCGTTTCTTTTGCTAAACTCTATCATCTATCGTCCCTGTCCTTTCGTTCCCTACTCCTGCGTCTGTGCGCCGCCCCGGCTCGTCAAAAAATAAACCGTGTCGAGCGCTACCGCGCGCGCCGCCGCTACCGCATCGTCCATCGTAACCGCATTCACCCGCTCGCACAGCGCGTCAATATCGCCGTCGCCGCCGCGAATCAGCGCGCCGAGCGAAAAATCAATCATCGCGTACTGGCTGTCCTTCTGCGACTGTAATAAATTGATTAAAAACGCCTTCGCCGCGGTAAATTCGCTTTCCGAAACGGCGCCTTCCTGAATCGTTTTAAGCTGCAAAAGCGTCTCGTCGAACGCCTTCTGTTTGTTTTGCGGCTCGATTCCCATACCGACTAAAATCGTGCCCTTATACCGCTCCAAACGCGAAAACGCATAATACGCAAGGCTGAGCTTTTCACGCACATTGTTAAATAGTTTCGAGTGCGGCCCGCTGCCCCAAATTGAATTTGCTACCAGCAAATCCGCGTACGGCGTCTCCTGTGTCACGCGAAAGCCGAGCGATAGCTTGGCCTGATTCGTATCAAATGTGTCCACAACCTCTTTCACTTCACCCACGCGGCGCACCTGCTCCGTCGCCGGGTACGCTGCGCCGCTCGTTTCAACCTGAGCAAACGCCTGCTGCGCCTTTTGCGCAAAGGCGTCAATGTCCGCGCTGCCGCATACAAAAATATCAATCCGGCTCGTTTTGAGCACAGTTTGATAGTAGCTCCACAGCTCCGCAGCCGTAATCTGCTCCGCAGCCTCACGCGTGCCGTACTCATGTACGCCGTACGCCTCGCCCGCACACATTACCTCATACAGCCGCCAGAGCGCGTAGGACTGCTTGTCGTTGACAAGCGCGTCAATCATATCGCACAAATTTTCCTTTTCGCTGCCGACATATGCCTCTGTAAATACGCCGTGCTCTGTTTTTGGGTGCAAGAGCAAATCGAACAATAAATCCGCGCACGAAACCAGGATATTGTCCTCACCGGTATAATACTGATCAGAAATCGTTGAAATATTAAAACAGAGAATCTCGTCCTCGCCCTTCTTCGTCACGCCCGTATCCAGCACCGCGCCGCATAAATCGCACAGCCGCCGTTCAATGTCGGTAAACGTCGGGTACCGTTCGCTCCCGCGCCGCAGCACCATTGGCAAAAGCGCGTTCTTCGACGCGTCCTGTGCGCACAGCGGGCGGTGTACATAAACGCCGAGCGTTGTCGTCTTAAACTTTATATCTTCAATATAATGGAGCATAACTCCATCTTTTATCGTAATGCTTTTCATCCGTTCCACCGCTTTCTTGTCTAAGCTTGTCAATTTCGTCCTAATTCGCCTTTATTTTATCTCAATTTACTACGCATGTCAATTTTTTTTGCACGTTCCGACACAGTTTTCACAGACATATTTCTACATCCTCCTGTCCGGATTGTGTCGATAAATGGCAAAATAAGGAATATCCCTTCTACAGCGCAAAGCTCTCAATCTCCTCGAGCGACATCCCCTGCTGGAGCGTAAGATTCAGCCCATTTGCAACGACCTTTGAAATCTTGTCCATTGCAAGGTCGACTTCTTTTGGCGTCAGCACCATATCCCCAATCGTCGGCGCGAGCGCCTCTTGCAGGAGACCGTATTTTTCCTGCGGCGAAAGCTGCTCAAGCAGCTGCAAAATTGCCGCGTCTTCCCCCGCCTGCGCGCGGATTGTGGACAGCGTAATGTCAAGCGTGTCATTTGCCATCGTAACAGCGTCCACAACTGTTGGCACGCCAATTGCAATCACGTCCGCGCCGAGCGTGGCGCGGCTTAACTCCTTGCGGTTGTTGCCCACGCCGGAACCCGGGCTGATGCCCGTGTCGGAAATCTGTATCGTCGTGTTAATGCGTTCCACCTTGCGTGCGGCTAACGCGTCAATTACAATAATCAGCCCCGGTTTTACATGCTCCGCTACGCCTTTTACAATTTCCATCGTCTCGATTCCTGTGATGCCTAAAACACCGGGGGCAATTGCGCACACGGACGCGGTATCCGTTCCCACTACCTCCGGCATATGCTCGAACAAATGGCGCGTCACCAGCATCTGTTCCACTGTTTTGGGGCCGAGCGCGTCCGCCGTAATGTTGCGGTTTCCGAGACCGACGACCAGCACCGGTCTGCTGCGGTCGACAGCCGCCAGCTTCGACAGCTCATCTTTGAGTGCACCGCACATGGCCATATACTGCTCCTTATCTTCATAGCTGAGGTGCTCTGTTTCCAGCGTTATATACGTACCGACTGGCTTGGAGAGCGCCTTGCTGCCGGCCTCATTTTCGACTGTGACCCGCGTGATCCTGATGCCGTCCCGGTCCTCCTCCTGTACCGAAACGCCCTCTATCTTAGCCTCCTTCTGCGCCTCCTCACGGCACAGCTCCGTTTGCTCTACTGCGAGGTCCGTCCGTTTATATGTCATAAGCCTATTCCCTTCCTCATATACATAAATTTTGTGTGTGTTTTATCTGTTGCTATTCTGCTACGAACAATAAATTTTATTCTAACGCGCAAACAGTTATCATTTTCGACAATTATTTTGCGTATATCAAGTTTTTATTTAGAACTAAATTACAAGTACCGTTTGATTTTTTTGTTTTCGTATGCTATAATCAACGTGCAAATGGAAATTTTTTCACATTGAAAAAACCGATTGCTATTCAGGATTATGAATGGGCTGTAAAGCTTCTGTAAAATTTTGTGTTTTTAGCCCATATTTAATTGTATAGCCTTTGTTTTTATAGTAAACTGTATATATAGATATAGATTATTAGAAAATATGATACATGTGTTATGATAAAAGGCACAATGGGTATAAAAGATTGAAGCTGTTTGACATAAAACCCCATAAAGGAGTGGCTGCTGTGAGCGAAAAGAACACGAAACTATATGACGGCATTTCCGAATTTGCTCTCTATCTGTTCGGGGAGGGAACAAACCATCAAGCCTATGACATGCTGGGCGCGCACCCATATAAAAAAGACGGTGCAGAGGGCTACCGCTTCGCAGTTTGGGCGCCGAACGCGGCGAGCGTCTGCGTCACCGGGACGTTCAACGACTGGGACGTTTTGTTAAACCCGATGGAACAAATCGGCGATACAGGCGTATGGTATACGTTTATTCCGGGCATTGCGGAAGGATGTATGTATAAATTCGCGATTACGGACAAGGACGGCACGCTGCACTATAAGGCCGACCCCTACGCGTTTTACGCGGAGCTGCGCCCCGGAACGGCGTCCGTGACAGCCGATATGGGCCACTACAAATGGAACGATAAAAAATGGGAGACAAAAAAGCGCAAACAGGCCCCTTACGACCAGCCGATGCTGATTTATGAAGTGCACCCCGGCTCATGGCGGCGCGGTAAAAACGGCGAATTTTTGACCTACCGCCAGCTTGCGGAAACGCTTGTGCCCTATGTAAAGGATATGGGCTATACGCATATCGAGTTGATGCCAATCTCGGAGCATCCGTTCGACGGGTCATGGGGCTATCAGACAACGGGCTACTATGCGGCGACGAGCCGGTACGGTACGTGTGACGATTTTATGTACTTTGTCGACTACTGCCACCAAAATGATATATCTGTAATCCTCGACTGGGTTCCGGCGCATTTTCCGCGCGACGCATACGGCCTGCGCCAATTTGACGGTACGCCGCTTTATGAGTATGCCGACCCGCGGATTGGGGAACATAAGGAATGGGGCACGCTGGTCTTTGACTATACAAAAAATCAGGTCGTTTCCTTCCTAATTTCCAACGCCTATTTCTGGTTCGACAAATATCACATTGACGGGCTGCGGGTTGACGCGGTTTCGTCTATGCTTTACCGCGACTATGACCGCCGCGACGGCGAATGGGTCGCAAATGAGCACGGCGGGCGGGAAAACCTTGAGGCAATCCGGTTCTTACAGGAGCTCAACAAGGTGATTTTCGCCAACTTTCCAAATGCGCTGATGATTGCGGAGGAGTCGACCGCATGGCCGAAGATTACAAAGCCGGTGTACGAGGGTGGGCTCGGCTTTAACTATAAGTGGAACATGGGCTGGATGAACGATACGCTCCGGTACATGTCTATGGACCCGTATTTTCGGAAATACAACCACAATATTTTGACCTTTTTGATGTTTTACGCTTTTTCGGAAAATTATATCCTGCCGCTTTCTCACGACGAGGTCGTACACGGCAAACGGTCTTTGATTGATAAGATGTACGGCTCGTATGAAGAAAAATTTGCGCAGCTTAAACTGTATTATACCTATGCAATTGCCCACCCGGGCAAAAAGCTGCTGTTTATGGGCGGCGAATTCGGCCAGTTTGTGGAGTGGAGACCGGCAGAGGAGCTCGACTGGATGCTGCTTGACTATGAAAGCCATGACAATCTGCATAAATTTGTACGGCATTTAAACCATTTTTATCTCGAGAACAAGGCGCTGTGGCAAATCGAGGACAGCTGGGACGGCTTTACATGGATTAACGCGAACGATGAAAACAACAGCGTTTTATCCTTTATCCGGCACGGCAGAGCGAAAAACGATAGCATTGTCGTCGTGTGCAATTTTACACCCGTCCGGCGCGAGAGCTATGTAATCGGCGTGCCGTCAGGGGGCGAATATACGGTTGCGCTGACAAGCGACGACAGACGCTTCGGCGGTACGAGTAAGGCGGGGACTGTTATCAAAGCAAAGAAAAAGAGCTTTGACGAATTCAAATATTCGCTCGAGCTCGAGCTTGCCCCGCTCTCGACGGTTTTTCTCCGAAAAAAATCGCGTGAAAAAAAGAAGCCTGCGCCCGCCGCAGCGAAACCGTCGGCAAAAGAAAAATCTACTGTTAAACCGAAAAAAAAGGCGGCAAAACCGGAATAAATTTTGCCGAGGAGGCATAGAATATATAGTTTACAGTCCCGCCGCACCACTAAACGCGTAGGCGGGCGAAAAGTCGTATACAGGAGGAGCAACCATATGACAGAATGTGTAGCAATGATATTAGCGGGCGGACAGGGCAGCCGTCTCGGCGCGCTGACAAAAGATGTTGCCAAGCCTGCCGTACCGTTCGGCGGCAAGTACCGCATCATCGACTTTGCCCTCAGTAACTGTACCCATTCGGGAATCGAAACCGTGGGCGTTTTGACACAGTATCAACCGCTGGAGCTGAATACATACATCGGCAACGGCGTACCGTGGGACTTAGACCGCAGTTTCGGCGGCGTGTATGTACTGCCGCCCTATGTCAAGGCGGAGAAGGGTGAATGGTATAAAGGGACGGCGAACGCCATTTACCAGAATATCTCGTTTATTCAGCAGTTCGACCCGAAGTATGTGCTCGTTCTATCGGGCGACCATATTTATAAAATGAATTATGCAAAAATGCTTGCGTGTCATAAAGAGCATAACGCCGCCGCGACCGTTGCGGTCATGCCCGTACCGTGGGAGGAGGCGCCCCGCTTCGGAATTATGGACGTCGACTCGGTCGGGCGTATTGTCGAATTCGAGGAAAAGCCGGAAAAACCCAAAAGCAATCTTGCTTCTATGGGAATTTATATTTTCAACTGGCAGATACTGAAAAAATATTTAATTGTCGACGAAAACAATCCGCGCTCGGAAAACGACTTCGGTAAAAATGTAATCCCACAGATGCTCTCCATGAACGAGCCAATGTATACGTACCACTTTGAGGACTACTGGCGCGACGTCGGAACAGTGCAGAGCCTTTGGGAAGCGCATATGGATATGCTCTCCGACCCGCCGCGCCTTGACATACGCGACGACAAATGGACGATTTATTCGCGCAACCCGGTCAAGCCGCCGCACTTTATCTCAAAAAGCGCTGTTTTGAAAAACTGTACCATCACGGAAGGGTGCGATATATACGGCGTTATTGAGCATTCTATTATCAGCGAGGGCGTCACGGTCGAAAAGGGCGCAATCGTGCGCGACAGTATCATTATGCCAAACGCGAAAATCGGCGAAGGTGCAATCGTGGAAAAGGCCATTGTCGGGCCGGGGTGCAGCGTGGGCGCAAACGATATGATTGGTCTGCGCGAGATCGAAGACAACCCATACCAATCAAAATACTGCTCGGACGGAATCGTTCTGTTAGAGGGCGGAATTATGATTGACGACAATGTAGAAATCGGTAAAAATTCTATGGTTGAAAACGACATTATTGCAGGGAACACAATGTTTGAGAAAAAAACACAGGCAGATACCGCAGCAATCGTAAACGGGGGGGCATAAGCATGGACGCAATGACGGGAATTATCCTTACGGAGGATAAGGAAACACAACTTGGCACACTAACAGAAAAACGGGCGATTTCCGCTATGCCAATGGCGGGGCGCTACCGTTTGATTGATTTTATTTTGTCGTCAATGGTCAATTCGGGCATCCGCAACGTCGGCGTTGCGACACAGTTTAACTACTCGTCGCTGATGGACCATCTCGGCTCTGGCAAGGACTGGGATTTAAGCCGCAAAAACAGCGGGCTTTATATCCTTCCTCCCTACCTCGGGCGGGAAAACACGGGTAAGACGGACGGCGACATCGACGTGCTCTACGGCATCGGAAGCTTTATCCGCCGGACGAAGCCGGACTATATCGTACTGTCGAAGGGCAACACAATGTATAACACAACGTTTAACAATGCGCTGGCGTTCCATAAACAAAATCATGCGGATATTACTGTTTTATATAATCAGGAAACGCACGCAAACAGCGAAACGCTGGCGCGCTATACGCTCCTTGATGTAGATGACAGCGGGCGTGTAACTGATATTATGAAAAACCACCCACATCCGAAGGGGTGCAGCGTATCGATGGATACGTATATCATGGACCGCTCGTTTTTAATCAATACGATTGAAAACTGTATCGCGCATGGCGAACACGACTGGGTTATGGATGTAATGGTAAAAAACGTAAACAGGCTTAAAATTTACGGCTACCAGTTTGAGGGCTATGTGGGACGCGTCGATACCATTGATAGTTATTATCAAAACAACATGAACTTCTTAAAGCCAGAGGTGCGGCGTGAGCTTTTTTCCGATGCGGCAAAGGTCTATACAAAGGTCAAGGACCAAGTCCCGACCCACTACGGCGACCACGCAAAGGTTGTTGACTCTATTGTGGCGGACGGCTGTATGATTGACGGCTCAGTAGAAAACTCGGTCATCTTCCGCGGTGTCCATATCGGAAAGGGCGCTACAGTAAAAAATTCGATTGTAATGCAGAACAGTGTAATTCAAGAAAACTGCTTTGTCGAAAACGTCGTGCTCGACAAAGAGGTGACGCTCCTTGCCGGGAAAACCGTCATGGGCCAGCCGAACTACCCCTTTGTCATCGCAAAGGGAAATATTATATAAAATTTTTCGAAATTGCGCCTTCCGGCGCAGTTTCTGCGTCAATACGCCTTTTCCTCGGTTTCCCCGCTTTACCATCTTTATGACAAATAAGAAAATGATTAAAATTGAATCCGGGGGCAAAATGCGATATACTAAAAAGCAAGGGCAAAGCTGATAAGTCTGTCAGGCTTGCCCTGAAAGGACGGTTCTGTAATGGTTCAGGTTTTGTTCGCCTCCTCCGAGGCGGTTCCATTTGCAAAGTCGGGCGGGCTCGCCGATGTGGCGGGAACGCTGCCGGCGGCGTTTGATCGTGAAGAAGTGGATATCCGGCTTATTCTGCCAAAATACGGCTGTATTCCGCAAGAATATGTGGATAAAATGCGTTTTGTCAAGGCGATTGAGGTTCCGCTTTCTTGGCGCAGGCAGTATTGCGGGATTTTTGAATTAGAACATAACGGCGTGACCGTTTATTTTATTGATAATGAGTTTTACTTCAAATCGGAGCAGCTCTACGGCTACATCCATGAAGATATGGAAAAGTTCGCGTTTTTTTCTAAGGCGGTCTTGTCCGTACTGCCGGATTTGGGTTTTCGGCCCGACATTATCCACTGCAACGACTGGCAGACGGCGGCAATTCCGTTTTTGCTGCATGCACAGTTTCAGGATAACCCGTTTTACCGCGGGATAAAAACAATTATGACCATACACAACCTGCGCTATCAGGGTATCTGGGACAAGAACGCCGTGGGCGACGTGTTTGGCCTGCCGCAGTCATACTTTACAAGCGATAAGTTAGAATACAAAGGCGACATCAATGTATTAAAAGGCGGGCTCGTCTATGCCGACCTTATTACAACCGTGAGCGATACATACGCCCACGAAATTCAGACGAGCGAATACGGCGAAGGGCTCGACGGCCTCCTGCGGGCAAGAAGCCGCCAGCTCTTCGGCATTGTAAACGGCATCAGCTACGAACAATACAATCCTTCAACGGATGAGGCGATCTATAAACGCTACAACCGCCGCGACTTTGTGAGCGGGAAAAAGTTCAACAAAACAGAATTACAGGCCGAGCTCGGGCTGGCAAGAAACGAAAACGCCTTTCTGCTCGGTATCGTGAGCCGGCTGGCGGGGCAAAAGGGCTTTGACCTGATTGCGCAAATTATTGCCGAGCTCGAAAAACGCGATATCCAGCTCGTCGTGCTCGGCACGGGCGAGGCGCAGTTTGAGGAGATGTTTCGTTGGTACGGGCGCAACCATGCCGACAAATTCAGCGCAAATATTTGCTTTGACAACGTGCTGGCGCACAAGATTTACGCCGCGTGCGACGCATTTTTGATGCCGTCGCAGTTTGAGCCGTGCGGCCTGAGCCAAATTATCAGTATGCGCTACGGCACGCTGCCCATCGTGCGCGAAACGGGCGGCCTGAAGGACACGGTCCTCCCCTACAACGAATATACAAGTGAAGGCACTGGTTTTTCTTTTGCCCCATACAACGCACAGGATTTGCTGCGCGTGATTGATTACGCGCACAGCGTGTTCCGTGACAGAACTGCGTGGCAGGCCCTCTGCCGCCGCGCTATGCGCGAAGACTTTTCTTGGGCGGTGTCGGCAAAAAAATACCTTGATATATATCAAAAACTGGCTTTTTAGGAGGTACACACATGCTGACAGAAAAACAGCAGGAAATATATGACGAAATTACAGGAAAAATTATGCGTTACTTCGGCAAAACGATTGAGGACGCGACGGAAATGATGGTCTATAAGGCCTGCGCGTATACGGTGCGCGACGAAATCATGCGCAAGTGGCAGCAGTCGCACGCAGCCGTAAAAGAAATGCAGGCAAAAAAGCTCTACTACCTGTCGAGCGAATTTCTGATGGGGCGGCTCTTGGGTACAAATATGCTCAACCTTGCCCTTACGGAAGATTATAGAAAAGTGTTTGATCACATTGGCCTTGACATTAATACAGTAGAGGCGCAGGAGAGCGACGCGGGGCTCGGCAACGGCGGGCTTGGGCGATTAGCAGCTTGTTTTATTGACTCACTCACGACGCTCGACCTGCCGGCATACGGCTCGACGATTCGCTACGAATATGGCTTATTTAAGCAAAAAATTATTGACGGCTACCAGTTTGAACAGCCTGACGCTTGGCTGGCGGACGGGTATGTGTGGGAGATTGCGCGCCCAGAAGAACAGGTCGAAGTCCTTTTTGGCGGCAAGGTTTACACCGACTGGTACGAAGGGCGTTTTTCCTTCCGGTACGAAAACTCGCACACGGTGCTGGCTGTTCCGTATGATGTGCCGATATGCGGCTATAACTCTAAAATGATTAATAAACTGCGTCTCTGGAGCGCGAAAGCGCCGACGGATTTTAACATGCAGTTCTTTAACGAAGGGCAGTACACCCGCGCGGTGGAAGAAAAGGATATGGCAGAGGTCATCTCAAAGGTGCTCTACCCCGAGGATAACCACGACGAGGGCAAAAAGCTCCGCCTGCGCCAGCAGTATTTTCTCGTTTCCGCGACAATTCAGTGGATTGTGCGCGACTTTAAGTATGCGTACGGCCCGGCGTGGGACATTTTTGCAGACAAAATAGCGGTACACATCAACGACACACACCCCGCGCTCGCGATTCCTGAGCTGATGCGCGTATTAATGGATAATGAGGGTCTCGGCTGGGACGAAGCGTGGAACATCACATGCAAGGTATGCGCCTACACGAACCACACCGTCATGAGCGAGGCGCTTGAAAAGTGGCCCGTATCTCTGTTTGAGCCGCTCCTGCCTCGGATTTATATGATTATTGTCGAAATCAACCGCAGGCTGCTCGAGCAATTAAACGAAGCCTACCCCGGCGACCATGCTAAAATCGACTACATGGCAATTATCAACCGCCATGGGCAAATCAGCATGGCAAACCTCTGCCTTGCAACGTGCCACGCCATAAACGGCGTGTCAAAGCTGCATACCGATATATTGACAAACGATATTTTTGCGGATTATTACCGGCTCGACAAATCGCGGTTTCACGCAATCACGAACGGAATCACGCTGCGCCGCTGGATTATGTACGCAAATCCCGCGCTGACACAGCTGATTACGGACAGCATCGGGGACGCGTGGCTCTCCGACGCGTCGAAGCTCTCCGACTTAAGAAAATTCGCCGGCGATACTGCGTTTTGTGAAAAATTTGCGGCAATCAAGCTCGAAAACAAAAAGGCGCTGGCGGCGTATATTAAAGAGCACAATGGCATCGACGTAGATACCAATTCCATTTTCGACGTACAGGCAAAACGCCTGCACGAGTATAAACGCCAGCTTTTAAATGTACTGCATATTTTGTATTTGTATAACTGCCTGACCGATAACCCGAGCCTTGACATCACGCCGCGTACGTTTATCTTTGCGGCAAAGGCGTCGCCGGGCTATAAGCGCGCGAAGCTGATTATCAAGCTGATCAACAGCGTCGCGGACCTCGTGAACAACGACGCGCGCATTGGCGGTAAAATAAAAGTCGTATTTTTAGAAAACTACGGTGTAACGCTTGCGGAAAAAATTATGGTCGCAGCCGATGTGTCGGAGCAGATTTCGACCGCCGGCAAGGAGGCCTCCGGCACGGGCAATATGAAGTTTATGTTAAACGGCGCGCTCACGATTGGCACATTTGACGGTGCAAATGTCGAGATGAGTGAGCAGGCCGGCATGGAAAACATGTATATTTTCGGCCTGCGCGAGGACGAGGTTATGGCGCGCTACCGCCACCAGACGGGCGAAGTGCAGGCGCTCTACGCGAGCAACATGCCCTTAAAGCGCGTGCTCGACCAACTCATCGACGGTACGCTCGAGCCGCAGCAGCCGCAGATTTTCCGCGAGATTTACCACTCGCTGCTGTTCGGCGATTACGGTATGGCTGACCCGTATATGGTGACGCGCGACTTTGACGCGTATATTGAAGCACAGGCGCAGCTTGCGCGCGACTATCAGGATAAAGC
>URQR01000052.1 GCA_900550065.1 uncultured Eubacteriales bacterium
CGGCGGTGTTGTTGCAGTAAGCGACTTCAACCTTGAAATTGAGGATAAAGAGTTTATCATCCTGGTTGGCCCTTCCGGCTGCGGTAAGTCTACGACGCTTCGTATGATTGCGGGTCTGGAGGAAATCAGCGATGGTGAGTTATACATAGACGACCGCCTCGTAAACGAGGTTGCGCCGAAAGACAGAGATATCGCGATGGTGTTCCAGAACTACGCGCTGTATCCGCATATGACAGTGTTTGAGAACATGGCGTTCGGCTTAAAGCTCCGTAAAACGCCGAAGGATGAGATTAAGCGCCGCGTACACGAAGCGGCACAGATTCTTGATATTGAGCACCTGCTCGACAGAAAGCCGAAGGCTCTTTCCGGTGGTCAGAGACAGCGTGTTGCGCTCGGCCGTGCAATCGTACGTGAGCCGAAGGTATTCTTGATGGACGAACCGCTCTCCAACTTGGACGCGAAGCTGCGTGTGCAGATGCGTACAGAGATTGGTAAGCTCCATCACAAGCTGCAGACAACGTTTATCTACGTTACGCATGACCAGACGGAAGCGATGACGATGGGCAGCCGTATCGTTGTTATGAAGGACGGTATCATCCAGCAGGTTGACTCGCCGGCGAACCTTTACATGAATCCGTGCAATATGTTCGTTGCCGGCTTTATCGGTAGCCCGCAGATGAACTTTGTTAACGCAAAGGTTGCGAAGCGCGCTGACGGGATTTGGCTGGAGTTTGGAAAGAGTGCGGTAAAGCTGCCTGAGGGCAGAGCCGCAAGCCTTGACAACAGCTATATCGGCAAAGAGGTTATCATGGGTATCCGTCCGGAAAACGTACACGACGAGGAGTCGTATCTGTCGACTATGCCGGACAGCATCGTTGACGCTGATGTAGAAATCACGGAAATGATGGGTGCTGAGACGTATCTCTACCTCATGATTGAGGGGACGCAGTTTGTTGCAAGGGTTAACCCGCGCTCGACTGTTAAGCCGAACGATAAGATTAAGGTTGCACTCGAAGGCAACAAGATCCATCTGTTCGACAAGGATACAGAAATGGCAATTTTGAACTAATAAAAGCAATAATAAACTCCCCCGATTATTCGGGGGAGTTTTTGTTTTCCTTATCGTTATGTGGTTCGGCGCACATATCCGCATGCGGACACCCGCCGCATCCACTGCATCCGCCGCAGCACCCGCCTCCGTTTTTCTTCCGCCGCCTGAAAAACCAAAAGGCGACAAATACGAGTGCAAGCAGCACGAGGATAATAACAATATCGACCGGTTTCATGAAAATACCACCTTCTATCCAAAAAACAGTAGTCCAAAGCTATAGACGAGAAATGCCGCTACCCACGCAAACGCCGTCTGATACAGCATCACAAGCAAGGCGTTTTTATAGCCGCCGAGCTCACGCTTGACCGCTGCCATTGCTGCCACACAGGGCATATACAGCAGCGTGAATATAAGGAACGACACCGCCTGCAAGGGCGTAAACATGCCCGCTAAAATAGGAATGAGCGAGCTGGAGTCGCCCGCGCCCGTCAGGACGGCGAACGTGCTGACAACGGCCTCCTTTGCGGTAAGTCCCGTGATTAATGCTGTTACGGCCTGCCAGTTGCCGAAGCCGAGCGGTGCAAAGATTGGCGCAACAAATTTACCAATGCTTGCAAGAATACTCTGTGCGCTGTCCTCGACCATTTCAAAGTGCAAATCAAAGCTTTGCAAAAGCCAAATCACAATCGTCGCAAAAAAGATGATTGTAAATGCTTTCATAATAAAATCTTTTGCCTTTTCCCACATGTGCAGACAGACGCTTTTTGCCGATGGCAGGCGGTAAGCTGGAAGCTCCATGACAAATGGTACGGGCTTACCCTTAAACAGTGTGTTTTTGAGCAGCAGGGCGGACAGAATTCCCATCAGTATTCCGAACACATACAGCCCCGTCATCACGAGTGCACCGTTATTCGGAAAGAACGCCGCCGTGAAGATTGCGTAAATCGGCAGCTTTGCGCTGCACGAAATAAACGGAATGAGCATAATTGTCAGACGTCGGTCGCGCTCGCTTGACAGGGTCCGCGTTGCCATGATTGCCGGAACGGAGCAGCCAAAGCCAATCAGCATCGGCACAAAGGAACGGCCCGAAAGTCCAATTTTGCGCAGCAGCTTATCCATAACAAACGCAACACGCGCCATATATCCGCTGTCCTCCAATATAGACAGCAGGAAAAACAGGATTACAATTGTCGGCAGGAAGGACAACACGCTGCCTACGCCTGCGAAAACACCGTCAATGAGAAGGGAGCGCAGCCATTCGCTGACCTGTATATATGCCAAGAAATCGCTTGTGAGCTGTGTCACATAGTCGATGCCCTCACTTAATAAATCGGAAAGCACGGGGCCGACAAGGCCAAACGTAATCCAGAAAACGAGCAGCATGATACCCAAAAAAATCGGGAGTGCAAACACCTTGTGCGTTAGCACCTTATCAATTTGAATGGAGCGGAATTGCTGTTTTGTCTGGGTGTGCCGCTTTTCTACGCACACGGCGCACAGCTTTTCAATAAAGTCGTAGCGCATATCCGCCAAAGCCGCGTCACGGTAAGTGCCGAGCGATTTTTCCATATTCTGTACAAGAATTGTGATTAAATCCACCTCGTCTTTATGGAGCGCCAGCTTTTTCATCATCGGCGTATCGCCCTCGACAAGCTTTGTCGCGGCGAAGCGCGTCGGGATACCTGCCGCCGTCGCATGGTCTTCAATAATATGTGCGATGGAGTGAATCGCTTTGTGCAGCTCGCCGCCCGCCTGACAAAAATCGGTTTTTTGCGGCCGCACCCCGTTTTTTACGGTTACAACCGCACGGGCAATCAGCTCATCAATCCCGTCGTTCTTGCTGGCGGAAATCGGCACGACTGGTACGCCGAGCCCCTCCGAGAGCTTGTCTATGTCAATATAATTCCCGTTTGCCGTCACTTCATCCATCATGTTGAGCGCAAGAACCATCGGGATTTGCAGCTCGGTTAGCTGGAGCGTGAGGTAAAGGTTTCTCTCTATGTTCGTCGCGTCGACAATATTGATAATGCCGTCCGGCTTCTCGTTTAGGGCAAAGTCGCGCGTGACAACCTCCTCCGCCGTATAGGGCGACAAAGAGTAAATACCGGGCAGGTCGACGACGGATGCATCTTTGTGCTTGCGGATTGTGCCCTCCTTTTTTTCAACCGTTACGCCCGGAAAATTGCCGACATGCTGGTTCGAGCCGGTCAGTTGGTTAAACAGTGTTGTTTTGCCTGAATTTTGATTGCCGATTAAGGCAAAGGTCATACTCAATCATACCACCTCATTTATCTCAATGTTCTTTGCGTCTTCTTTTCGCAGTGTCAGCTCATAGCCGCGCAGAAAAAGCTCAATCGGGTCGCCCAAAGGTGCAACCTTGCGCACCATGACCTTCGTTTTCGGTGTCAGTCCCATATCCAGAAGGCGCCGCCGGAGCGCGCCGTCGCCGCCGACAGCCGTAATAATTCCACTACTACCTATTTTAAGCTCGCTGAGTGTCAAATAGAACCCTCCTTTTATTTAAAAAAAGTTAGCCCAATCTAACTGTATGATAAAAACCATTCAATACTATATTATATACTGTGACAGTGTTTATGTCAATAATTCCAACGTTCCAATGTAAGGAAAACCGCGCAAATAAGTACGCAGGCAAAAAAACTATTGAAAAAAAGGAAGAATTATAATAGAATAGAATAGAAAATCAAATATTATAGATATTATTGGTTTTGTCCTGACAGCAGCACATATTTTTTCTATGTAAAATCCATACTAAGCTGAGACTACAGTGAAGGAGGATTTTATTTTGGATAAACAAAACGGACAGCAGGGTGGGCTGACAGAGGCAAACAGTAAAACGGTCAACATCCATTGTTTGAATATTATAGGGCAGATTGAGGGGCATATGATTTTGCCGCCGCAGGATAAGGCGACAAAGTACGAGTATATCCTGCCGCAGTTGGTGGCGCTTGAGCAGGACGACAGCGTAGAAGGACTTTTAGTAATTTTGAACACGGCCGGCGGCGACGTTGAAGCGGGACTTGCAATTTCGGAAATGATTGCTGGGATGAGCAAGCCGACCGTGTCACTCGTGCTGGGCGGTGGGCATAGCATCGGTGTACCGCTTGCGGTGTCGGCGGACTATTCGTTTATCGCGAAAAGCGCGGCGATGACGCTGCATCCGCTGCGGATGAATGGCATGGTAATCGGTGTAATGCAGACGTTTGACTATTTCAATAAAATACAGGATCGGATTGTCAGCTTTATTTCCGACCACAGCAATATCTCAAAAGAGGATTTTAACCGCTTAATGCTCAAAACGGGTGAAATCGCCAACGATGTTGGCAGTATCGTATTCGGTGAGGCGGCGGTGGAATGCGGCCTGATTGACAGCGTGGGAAGCCTAAGCGATGCGCTCGGCAAGCTCAAGGAGCTGATTGAAGCCAAAAAAGGGCAGGGGGAAGGCGAGGTATGATTTATCACAGCGTCATCCCCTATGAGCACATTTTGTTTCAGCAGGCAGCACCGCAGGACAAGCAGCAGTCGCCTGCGCGAATTATGACGGTACACAGCGGTGTAACAATGGAGGTCAGTGTACTCGGCGACGGACACCGCAGGATTGAGCGGCTTTATTCGACCGACCCGCGGTCCTACCTTGACCAGCAGTTCCGAATTGGTACGATATTGTAAATAGCAGAAGTGTATACGAATTTGTGCGGGCGCTCTGCCCGCATAGTTACATACGCGCAAATCCAAGATAAGGGAGACAGCGGTATTGAAAGTATCGATAATTATTCCGGCCTACAACGAGGGCGGCCGGATACGGGAAACAATTGACAAGCTGCAAAAGCATTTGGCACAGGGCGCGTACGACTATGAAATTCTCGTCGTCGATGACAAGAGCAGCGACAATACGGTTGACGCTGTAAAAAGTACGGGGCTTACGCCCGTATGTCTGCCGCAGAACAGGGGCAAGGGTGGGGCGGTAAAACGCGGTGTGAAAGTTGCAACAGGCGACGTAATTATCTTTACGGACGCCGATCTGCCGTATGATTTATCGCTGATTGAGGAAAGCATCGTGCATATTGGGCAGGGGGCCGACCTCGCAATCGGAAGCCGGGAGGGCACTGGTTACGAAGCATACGGGCTCGTGCGCCGTATTAGCTCCGCTGCATTTTCCTTTATCACAAATCTGCTTCTGCATCTCGGAATCAATGATACGCAGTGCGGTTTTAAAGCATTTTCCGCCCGCGCCGCGCATATGATTTTTCAGCGTGTGACGATTGATGGGTTCGGCTTTGACGCAGAGGCGCTCTTTATTGCAAAAAAGCTCGGCCTGCGTATTGAAAAGGTGGCGGCCTATATGAAAGCACCGCCCGTCGGGAGCAGCGTAAGCCCGCTGCGCGACGGTGTGACGATGCTGAATTCGCTGTTTATAGTGGCAAAGAACGATAAGCGGGGGTTATACGCGCCCGGGAAAGAAAAATAGGTATGAGGACTGGGGTGGATGGGTTGATTGGGAAAATGACAGAAAGGCGGAGAGAACTGCTGTTCTTGGCTGCGGCGTTTGCGCTGTATTTATGCCGGTATGCGGCTTATGGATTCGTCTACTATCCGCTTTTGGACGACCATATCCAGTACTACTGGTATCCACAAATTGAGGGAACAGTTCAAAATGTGTTTCTTCATATCGGGACAATCAGCACCCGCCCGCTGGCGGGTATCTTTGACGTGTACGTATGGGGCTGGCTGTACATACATGCACCGTGGTCAATTTTGTTTTTGACCGCTGTTTTGAATCTGCTTGGTATCTATTTTTTAAAGCGGGTGTTAGAGGATATCGGTATCGGCGTAGGCGGCGTGTTTTACTTACTGCTGTTGTTTTTGCCGATTGGCTTTGAGGCACAGTATTGGCTCAGCGCGTCGTCGCGGGTGATTGTGGGGGTGTTTTTCGCGGGCCTGAGCCTTGTGCTGTTTCAGCGTTATACCAGAGCAAGGCGCTGGTATTGGCTTGCGCTTTTTGCTGCGGTGCAGCTTGCGTCGTATTGCTTTTATGAGCAGACGGCGATTTTATCCTTTCTGCTCTGCTGTGCCTATTTTTATAAAACGAAGCAGAATTGGAAGCTGTATTTGATTCCGCTGGCCAATGGCTGTATCATCGGCATCTATTATCTGCTGATGCGCAATGTGGGTGCGCTGAGCGGGCGTGTGGCGGGGCTGACGCTCGGCGAGCTCGGGCCGCATCTGCTTTTTATGGTAAAAGAGCTTTATCATGTGATATGCATGGGCGTGGCTACGCTGAACGGAAATGGCCTTGTACGCGGGTGGGCGCTGGTACTGGAGAGTCCGTGGCTCATGGCCTTGCTCGCTGTTTTATCCGGTGTGTTTGCGTGGCTTTGTGGGCGGGAACGGCACGAGAGCGCGTTTTCGTTCTGGCTCGGGGCAGCGCTTGCGGTTTTTCCGCTTGCTCTGTTCTTTATCACGCGGGATTCGACCCTGCCGTACCGCGTCCTATATGTGCCGCTCATCGGCGCGGCGCTGATGCTCGGGTTTTTGCTTTCTAAACTGCGGCTAAACCGCATTGCCATGTCCGCACTCGTGTTCGTCATTGCTTTTTCGCTAAGTATTTGTTCCGTGAGCGAGATGCACGATTACAGGGCGGTTTCGGAAATGGATGAGACGATTTGCAATAATATTATTGCCGCATTAGACGAAGACACACTTTCCGGCGAGCGGGAGTGTTATGTCGTGGGTGCAAAGCGGACCTATATAAAAGGGATTGTGGAGCATCGGGAGCATATTATTAACGCAACGTCGAGCGACTGGGCGCTGACGGGAGCGGTAAGACATTATTTAAAGGGAAATGGAACAATCGAGCGGATGGTTCCTGTGGAGCAAATTACCGATGAGATTCGCAATAGCGGCGCACAGATACTGATATTAAACGACGATTTAACCGTTACAAAGGAGGCGTATTGATCGTATGGACGATACAATTAATATACTTGGCGTACACGTCAGCACAAAGACAATGGAGGAAACGGCGGATACCCTGCTGAGTTATTTAGAGCAGGAGGGGACACACTGCGTTTTTACGCCCAATTCCGAAATTATATACATGGCTTATAAGGACACGGATTTTACGCGGATATTAAACAGCGCGGATATTAATACGGCGGATGGGATTGGCGTCGTGTACGCGTCGCGGATTTTAAAAAAGCCCTTACAGGAGCGCGTTGCAGGCTATGATTTGATGCATCGGCTTATCGCGAAAGCCGCGCCGAAGAAAAAGCGCGTGTTTTTGTTCGGGTCGAAGCCGGGCGTAGCACAGGAAGCGGGCGATAAATTAAAAAACTTGTATCCGGGGATTGTTATCTGCGGTACACGCGACGGATATTTTAAGGACGAACAAACACAGGAAATTATCGACCAAATCAATGCGTCGGAGCCGGACCTTCTGCTCGTCTGCCTCGGCGCGCCGAAGCAGGAAAAGTGGATTTATGACAACAGGCCGCGCCTGCACGCGCGGGTAATTATGGGTCTGGGCGGCAGTCTCGACACGCTGACGGGGCGGATGGAGCGCGCGCCGGAGCGGTGGCAGAAGATGGGGCTTGAGTGGGCGTACCGGCTAAAAAAGGAGCCGCAGCGCATTGGACGGATGATGGCGTTGCCGCGTTTTGGGCTTACGGTTTTGTTTAAGGGGAAGAGATATCAAAAATAGGACATGCACGCTATGGCGGGCGGCATCAAAAAAGCCTTCAACGAAAGTTGGAGGCTTTGCGTTTTATATCCAAGAATATAGCACAAATCTGAAGAATTGTGTTCCTGCGCAGCAGGGGGAGGGGCGATGCCCCGACAACAATTCTTCCAAACGCAAGAGCTTCGCTCTTGCGTATTTTTACAAAGAAGCGCTGATGAGGTCACTGTAGAGCGTATAAACTTTACCGTTATACTGATAAATCAAATATGCCTTTGCGTACCATGGCATGCCGGCAATCACGCTCTTAGACTTTGTGAGCGTAAACCGGCCTGCGTTTGCCTGCGAATTGGACACTGCCTTTAACACTGCGCCGGAATCGGAATCGAGGCTGAAATTCTTCGTTGTGTGTACCAAGATACCGGTTTCTACAAGCGTATAATCGAGCGGTAGGCTCCACTCGGACAAGAAGGTAAACTTCCGGTCTGACTGGGATACGGTGGGTTGGCCCATGAGCAGTACCGGGCCTTTTTCGGCGGGCGGCCAGCCGTCGGTGAATACGGCCGTGATCTGTTCGTCACGCCCTGCACGGAATTGATACACCTCGTCTGCCGAAACGATGGCCCCGTCTTTTTCCCAGTACGCGAACCGCTTGCCCGCGGGGACGGCTTTCTTGTCGAGCGATACCGTCACCAGCTCGTCATAGCGGTATTTACCGCTTCCGCTTCCGCCTGTTACAGTGATTGCATACGTATCGCCGCGCTTCGTGTAGTGCGCAATATAAATCAAATCCTCCGTCGCGCCTTCGCTGCTAATGATATCTCCCGCGTAGATCGGCTGCCGTACGCCGTCTTTATACCAGCCCTCAAAATTGTAACCGGGTTTTACAGGGGCATAAGGAACGGTATACTGGTTGTCATTTATTAGGTAGCCGTTTTGAATGATAAAGCCTTCCTCGTCCCGGAAGGAAAGAAACCGGTCTGTTCCGGAGCGGAAAATAGCGGCGATGCGCTTTGGCGCGCCGTGGACAAATTGCAAATACGGTTCCTCGGTGATAATACTGTTGTTTTCATCGTTTTTCCAGTACAGAAATTCACAGCCCTTTTCTACGGCTGTCAGACGGTATTCCTCTCCGATAGTACGGTCTGAAAAGTTCATGCTAAACCAATTTTCCTCGCTCTCTTCGCCAAGGTTGCGCACAATGTGCCCCGCACTCTCCGCACGGGCCCATAATTTTGCGGTTTTGACATTACTTTGCCCTGTTATAGTAATCGCTTTATTTGTACTAGCGCCCTCGGTGGGCAAAATCGCCATGACTGTGACCGATCCGTTGCCGAGCGCTGTAAGCAGACCGGATGTGTTGACCGATGCATACGCCGCGCCTCTGGAAATAGACCATGATACCGCGGACGTAACGTCCGTTCCGTTATAATATGCGCGCAGCTGTGCGGTTCCGCCGTTTGTGCTGATCGAGGCGGGCCCCTCTACCGTAAGTGTGCCGGCAGCAAAGACCGGCATGCCGCACAGTATGATCCATGCACTAAGCAGCACGCAAAGCAGTCGTTTTTTCATCAAAGGCTCCTCCTATGTAAAAAGCATTCTTCACTATCTTTATTATATCGGCCCGCATAAAAAAAGTCAATGGAATAAAAATACGGCGTCTGTTTAGACGCCGTATCTGTGTCGCATAACTTAGCCGACAATTGCGCGTACTGCCTCTGCCATTTTGTCGCACTTGCAGTTCGCAAAGAAATATTCTTTGAAGTTCGGGCCGCTTACCGCGCCTTTTAACAGCTCCTGGTCGAGGTTTTTGAGGATTGTAATCATGTCAACATGCGTAACCTTCTTTACCTCGTTCAAAATTTTCGCGTTTCTCTGCTCCGGAACCGCGCGTTCTTTCGGATAGCCGCCGCCCCACTCTTCAACGAACAGCTTTTCGAACACATACTGTAAATTCAGCTCAGCGCCCCAGCCCCAGCCTTTTGCAAACGGCAGCGCGATACAGTTACCGTTGTTTACCTGTGTAAACTGGTACGCATCCGTCGGGTCAACAACGTGACCGCACAGTACGCCCGCGAACGCGTTGCATGCAAGGCATGCGCCCTCACCCGTGCCGCAGCCTGTGATAACGAGGTCCGCCGCGCCGGAATTTAAAAGGATACCGGCAAGGATACCAATCTGTACATATGTGAGCTGCGCCTCGTCCTCCGCCGAGTACATACCATAGTTAAAGACCTCATGGCCGAGCGGCTCTACAACCTTTTTAAGCGTGTCACAGATGATGGAATTCTTCGCCGCCTGACTGTTTTCGTTAATTAAAGCAATTTTCATGTTTCTTTCCCTCTTTTTCTTTATTATATTTGCGCCCATAATAAGGCCGCGTCATTCTATTTCTTATTATACCAGCTATCCGCTGCGATTTCAATCAAAACTTTTTAAACATTTGGTAAATTTCTTTTCAATATTACGACTTTTTCATAGGAAAATATTGATTTATCCAGCACTTTGTGCTATTCTATCTGTATGGAATGATATTGCTTACAGCAATAGGATGGAGGGTTTATCATGAAAAAATTTAAGGTAGGGTTACAGCTTTATTCAATCCGTGAGGATATGGAAAAAGACATGGACGCCGCGCTCGCACAGGTAAAGGCGATGGGCTACGACTATGTTGAGTTTGCGGGCTACTTTGGAAAAACCGCCGAGGAAGTGCGCGCGCTGTTAGATAAGCACGGCCTTGAGTGCGTTTCCGTACATCAGGCATATGAAGTATTCTTAGAGGATGAAAAGGCGAACATCGACTACTTAAAGACGATTGGCGCAAAGTATTGCGCAGTGCCGTGGATGGGCGTAGAGAAGCATAAGGGCAGCGACGCGTTTGAGCAGACGGTTGCAGAGTTTAAGCAGGTGGGTAAGGCGCTTAGTGACGCTGGGATTCAGATGCTTTACCACAACCATGACTTCGAGTTTGGTAAAGTGGACAACAAGTTCCTGCTTGACTGGCTTTATGAGTCCGTTCCGGCTGACCTCTTGGAGACGGAAATCGACGTTTGCTGGGTACGCTATGCGGGGTATGACCCGGCGGATTACATTAAAAAGTATACAGGCAGAAGCCCGATTGTGCACCTGAAGGACTTTGAGTGCAAAAACTTTAATATGGGTCCGGTTTACGCGCTGATTGACGAAAACGGCGAGGAAGAGGCGAAGCCGGCGAGCAAAGAGGACGCGGGCTTTATGTTTAAGCCGGTCGGCAGCGGTGTACAGGATATCCCGTCCGTATTAGCGGCGGCAGAAGCTGCTGGTGCGGAGTATGTTATCGTGGAGCAGGACCAGTCGCCGGAGCGTCCGGCTATGGAGGCTGCGAAAATGAGCCGCGACTACTTAAAGAGCATCGGCCAATAAGAAATAAGCAAAGAAACGCCGCGTATGATGCGCGGCGTTTTATTATGGATAAAAGGAATGAG
>URQR01000053.1 GCA_900550065.1 uncultured Eubacteriales bacterium
CCGCGGCAGTGGGGGCACAAATTCCATTTTGGTAGGGAGACTGGACAGGACGCGGAATACGGGCCGGGCTGTCCTTTGGGGCGACGCTGCGTATGCTGTCGGACGCTTACGCCGCCGGGACGCTCTTTGACGCGCTGCGCGGCTTAGGGCTCGACGAGGTTGCCGCACTTGACGCACAGGATTTTTTAAAGCGGCAATTGCTATGTTCCGGCTGTCTGCCGGACGATAAAACGATTGTTGTGGAACGCTTCAGCGACGATACAGGGAACCATAAATTAATGATACATTCCGTTTTTGGGCGAAGGGTCAACGCGCCGCTCGCAGTTTTAGCACAGGAGGCGGCCCACCGGCTCACAGGCATGGATATTGCTTGTTATGACGACGAATATGGGTTTTTGATGTTTCCGTTTGCGGAGCATCCGCTGCCGCAGCGGCTTTTGTACGAAATTCGTCCTGACAGCGCACGGCAAATATTGCAGTCACTGCTGCCCATGACGTCGCTCTTTAGCCTGACCTTCCGCTACAACGCCGCGCACGCCCTCATGATGGGGGTGCGCAAAACGGGCCGTCAGCCCCTATGGGTCCAGCGGTTGCGCAGCGCGAATATGCTCGACGCGCTCGTCGGCATGGAGCAGCATCCGCTCATCCGCGAAACAAAACGCGAGTGCCTCGAAGACTACTGGGACATCGCGGGCGTGGAGTACGTGCTAAACGGTATCCAGTCCGGCGCAATTCGCGTGCGCGAGGTTGCGCTCGACGGGCCGTCGCCCATGTCACTGCAATTGCGCAGGCAGGCGGAAAGCGTCCTTTTGTATGAGACGCACATCCCCACAAAGGCGGCCTCCGCCGCAGAAGACGCATTAAAGCAGGCGGAGCTGATTAAGCCCGGCGCGGAACAGCTTGCAAAGGTTTCTGCGCGCAAGCGCCTGCCCGCGGACGAAAAACAGCTTCACTCGCTTTTGATGGCGGAAGGCGACCTTGTGGCGGGAGAATTGGACATACCGCTCGATTGGCTCGAACAATTATTACAGCAAGGGCGCGCCAACTACATCGAGCCGGGACTTTGGATTGCGGCCGAGCACGAGGCCGACTATACCGCCGCACTCACGGAGGACGATATACAAGCACGCCTGCGCATTGTGCGCCGTCTGCTCCGTTACCGCGGCGCGCAGACAAGCGGGCAAATTGCTGAGCGGTACGCTTGGAACAGTAAAACTGTCCAATCGCTTTTAGATGAACTAATTTTACAAGAAATAGTAGTGGAAAGCGACGAGCTGTACTACCATTCGGAGCTGTTTGACCGCGCGCGGCGCGAAACCGTCAAGCACCGCCGAATGCAGATACGCACCCAGCCGCCCGAGCGGTATGCCGCCTTACTGACGAGCCGCCTCCGTACGCCTGCCCCACCTATGGAGCAGCTTGAGTACGCGCTCGGTCAGCTGCGTGGTCAGGCATATCCCGCCGCGCTATGGGAAAGTGTGCTTCTGCCCGCGCGTGTCGACGGCTACCGCCCCGACCTGCTCGATACCTTACTCTCGCAGGGAAAGTGGTACTGGCAGCTCGCGCCGGGCGCGATGCTTTGTTTTCACTTATATGAACAAATAGACTATGACGCCGATATGACGCAGGTAATAGAAACGCTGGAGGGAAACGAACAGATTTTGTACGAAGCGCTTTTAAAGCGCGGCGCGAGCTTTATGCCCGCCCTTTCGGGTACGCTTGGCGGCGAGTCGCCCCACGAAACGCTGATGGAATTGTCCGTAAAAGGCCTTGTCCATGCGGACAGCTTTGCGCCTGTGCGGCATTTACTCAGCCGTGAAAAAATAAAGCGCGCACCCGTTAAGCAGCGGGTCCGCGCCCGTGTCACAACGATGCTATCCGGCCGTTGGGAGATTTCTCGTCCACAGCGGCCGCACACCGCCGAGCAGCTCTTGGAGCGCGCCTTTGACAGTGCGCTGCTGCTATGCCGTGAGACGGTGCAGGGAATACCGTGGAGCGCGGCATTGGAGCTTTTGCGCGTCTGGGAGTATACCGGACAGGCACGGCGCGGCTACTATATCGAGGGGCTTTCCGGCGCGCAGTTTATCCGGCAAAAGGATTTTTCTATGACAGTTGCCGCGCTCGAGCACCCGGATGACGCCATCGTATGGCTTTGTGCCGCCGACCCTGCACAGCAGTGGGGCAAAAGCATACCGCATATGGAGGACAGGTCGTTTCTCAACGTGCCGGGTACGGCTGTCGCGCTGCGCGGAGGCGTTCCGGTCGCTGTTTTTGAACGGCAGGGACAGGTCCTGCGCGTATTCGACGACACGCGCTTGCAGGAGGCGCTCGAAATTTTTGCAAGCGACTTTACAAGCCGCCGCCTGTTTCCTTCCCTGCCACGCGTGACCGTCAAGCAATATCCGGAGCAGAGCGCAGAGCAGCTCCGTTGTGCCGGATTTTCCAGACAGGCCGGTGACTTTACGCTCTACCGCCGTTTGGGTTAGGCAATTTCACAACAAAAAAACAGCCATTCGGCTGTTTTTTTATGTTTTTATAATTCAAGTGCAGAGAAGCTGGCGGCAATTTCCTGCGGCGCCGCTTTTGACATTACCAGCAAAATCAGGTTGCCCCTGCTTTCCACAATTACATCCTCGCGCGAAACGCCGACGCAAATCCATTTTGCAGGGTTGACCTTTGCGCGGATTTCTTCTTTTATCGCTTCTACATCGCCGCCATCGCTCACACGGACGAGACAAACAGAGTGCGCTACTGGGCGCATAACCGCATCCGAGGCGAGCGCCTCATCAATCCCATTTAGATTTTCCAGCCCTAAAAAGTATTGCGCGTTTTCATCTGTGATATCTGTATAGCTCGTTTCCGGCATAGAGGCGTCAACGCCTTCATATATCCGGTCCATAATTCCTTTAAGAGAATCCCTTTCGTGTACAATGTCAAGGCCGTCAAGCATCATAACACATTCGGCGCGTGTAATCGGGGCGGATGGGCGAATTGTACCGTCTTCGTACCCTTTGATAATCCCTCTGTCTACAAAGCCGGCGACAGCCATCAGCGCATATTCGGATATTTCTCCATAGTCAGTAAATGTCTCAAGCGGCGATGTGTCAAAACTCCTGACCCAGAACGCATTGCCCGCCATCGTCATCGCGTCCTCGCGGGTTATGTACTCGTCCGGATAAAAAAACTCTGATTCCGGAATCGCGCTTAAGGCTTGCAGCTTTGTCACGCTGTCGTAAAACCATGCACCTTCCTTTACGTCAGGGTACGGCTGTACTTCCTCTCCCGTATCGCCGCTTTTGCGAAGCACATTGGACAGCAGTGTCGCAAACTCCGCCCGCGTCATATTGCTGTCCGGCCGGAGCGTGCCATCCTCATATCCGTTTATTTTTCCTGCCTCGAACCATTTTGTGACCGTCTCCTGTGCCCAGTGCCCGGCAATGTCTGATTCGGCACTTACCGAAAACGCAGAGCAAAGACAGGTAATTGACAAGACACCTGCCGCTGCAAGCATTTGGTATTTCTTTTTCATACACCATTCTCCTCTTCCCGTTTTTTAATATAGACGCCCGAACATGGGAAAAGGTTCCGTCAGTTATATTAACATAGCATTACCGCACTTTTTTGACAGGCGATAACACACTCCATTGGTCGATTGGTTTCGGCAGCGGGTCCGGGTCGTCTTCAAAATTGAGCTCAATGTTCCAGCCGCATAATCCATAGTTGTTGTCATACCCCATTTTTTTGACTTGCTCGAGCATATGATACCCTTTGCCATAAACGCCCTTTGCAGCCAGCGTCGCCGGCAGCACACGGAAGGTCATCCCCTCCGGAACCGGCGTACCGAGCGGCGCAAGTACACCTACAATATAACTGTAGGTCTTGTCTTCCGGCGTATAGTTGCCTGACCAGCCCATCAACGCCCTTGAAACGACGCGGGGTAAGTTTTTTAAAACGTCCAATGTTCCGTCTGCTATGCACCTTTCCCACAAATCCACCGGCGTATGGTCGCCCAATACGCCGCCGCCACGAATTTCCTTTCCAATGAGCATCAGCTCCGGCATGTCAAACAGCTCAATTTCGTCAACGCCAGAAACCAATTCGCCAATCGGCTTAATCGTTAATGTGTCCATTTCCGCTTCCTCCTCTATTTCTTTTATTGGGAGCAGCAAATCGAGCTGGAGGCTCTCCGGCTCGCTGTTTCCCTTTTTTACATTGTAGACATAGCCAAGCCCTTCCTCTAAAAAACCAAACATATTAGCCGCGTCCCAATTACCGCGGTACGTATATTGTTTACTGTTCTCTACCCATATACGGAGCCACTCCCATTCGTGGAAATTCCCCATCTCAATCATATGGGCAGCATACAAGCCGCCTTCAAGCTGTTTTCGTTCCAAAGGAGCCGGTATATCAATATCACCCGGAACCGTGACCCACATTTCATACCCGTGTATATCGCCCGTTGAAGGCGAACTATTAATACTAAATCCATAACGGCGTAAATCCGGTTTGATTCGGATTAGGTTATTGTCTATGACAAATGCATCAATTACTTCGCTGCAGCGCCGCTCCGGCTCGTCGCCGGCAGAGCGGTAAGCCGCAACCACTGCCGGCGGAAGGTAGACAATTCTGACGTCCTTGAGCTTTGACAGCTCTTTATTAGCGGCCTCAATCTCTTCTAAAGCCGTTTTTTCCCGAAAGTTGATGTTACTGGCTGTGATTGCATTGACCATATCGAGCAGGCCTTGATCGTCCATAAGCTGTAGTTTAAAGTCCACATGCGCGTTTTCCCGCAGCCGTTCTATAAAGGCGTTTAGTACCGTTCTAATCGTGGATAACGCAGAAATTTCCGCATTGATTTCCTTCAGACTGCGGTAAAAGGTATCTATTATTTCATAAGATTGGTCGCTTTCTAAAATTACTGCTATCTGTTTGAGCGGTATTCTCAGCTTTTTTAGCAGTATAATTTGCTGGAGGCGTACAATATTATCTTCGTCATAAGTGCGGTATGCGTAGTTTTCTTTCGCCGTGCTTTTAATAAGCCCAAGCTTCTCATAATATCTAAGTGTGCGGGTCGATACACGAAAGCTTTTTGACACGGCGCTTATTGTTTGTAATTCCATTCGTCTAACCCCCTTTATGTTTTATTATAAAGTATGACGCGACGTCAATGTCAAGCGTTATTTTTTAACATATTATTTTTATCGGCAAGTTTTGTCAGAATAGTCTGGCCCGATGAGTAATATAAATCAATAAAAAAAACAGGGTTTCACCTCTATTTAGGACGAAACCCTGTTTATATAAAAAATTGGAGCTGTCTAGCGGATTCGAACCGCCGACCTCTTCCTTACCAAGGAAGTGCTCTGCCTACTGAGCTAAGACAGCAAATGTGAAAAAATAAATGGCGACCCGGAAGGGGCTCGAACCCTCGACCTCCAGCGTGACAGGCTGGCGTTCTAACCAACTGAACTACCGGGCCACAGACTTACCCTACTATTATACACACACAGCTACGTCGTGTCAAGCCTAAAGTGCACGCCAAAAAATAAAAAATTTTTGCGGCATTTGTATAAATATTCTAACCTTAACCACGAAATATATTGATTTTTTATGCTTTTTCATGTAAACTATAGCTATGCTAAAAGGCAGTTATTTTAAACAGGAGGTAGCGTATATGTACAAAAAAGGAAAGCTGTTATCAAAAATCGTCTCAGCCGCACTGTCGGCTGCGATGCTCTTAACCGCCGCAGTCCCATTTACAGTCGGGGCGGTGCAGCCGTCGGCAGAGCCGACAACGATAGACGGCAAGCAGGTTATTGTGCTAAAGCTCGACGATATCCGGGAGGGTGCCGGCGTGCGCGACGCGTTTAAGCGCGTCAAGGCGTTTATCGACGAAAAGGGCGTCAAGGCCAGCTTCGGCGTTATCGGCGTCTCGCTCGAGGACGACGGTAAGAAGGAAGACTACTATGAGGATATCCAATCCTTTGTTGCAGACGGCAATATTGAAATTTGGCATCATGGGTATTATCATGACAAAGCAAACCGGGTAGAATTCTCGGGCGGTACTTATGACGAGCAGTACAAACAGCTCAAGGACACGATTGATTTGATGCAGGACAAGTGCGGTATCACGCTGCGCACTTTTGGCCCGCCGTATAACGCGACCGATAAGGTGACGATCGAGGCGCTCAATAACCTGCCGCAGATGAAGGTGTTTTTCTTCCCTTCCGTAACAGAGGGCGGCACACAGCTTATGCTGCGCGAAAGCGTCAACCTTGAGACGGATACCGGCGTGGTAGACTATGACAAATTCGTAGAAACGTACGAGACCGCCAAAAAGGATAAGCCCGACCTCCTATTACAGCGCAATACGGGCATCTTTAGCGACCACAGCTTTGAAAACTTCAAAAAAATTGTAGAGTACCTAATGGCAAAAAATACAGTATTTATGACGCCGACAGAATACTATAACAAACTAAACGGCGTCTCCAGCGTATTTCCTGAAAACGGTAAGTATAATCAAGCCGACAATCCGGGCGACTATTCTGTTGCGCTTACCTTAAACGGTAACACGCTGGCCTCCGTCTCCAACGGCGGAAAAGAGTTGGTAAAAGATACGGACTATACGCTTGCCGGCGATACAGTTGTGCTGAAATCGGACTACCTTATGGCGCTTGAGCCGGCAGCCTATGACTTCACCTTCCGGTTCAGCGCGAAAGACGACGCAAAACTTTCGCTGAAGGTAATTGACCCCAGCAAGGAGCCAATAAAGGTTATTATCGACGACGAGCCGGTTACTTTTGACGTGGAGCCAATTACGATTAACGACCGTACAATGGTTCCCTTCCGCGCAATTTTTGAAAAATTCGGCGCAGAGGTTACATGGGACGGTGAAACGAACACAGCGGGCGGTAAGCTCGACGAGACGACGGTCAGCCTGCCGATTGATTCCACAACAGCCTATGTTAACGGCAAGCCGGTAGAGCTCGACGTTCCCGCAACGGTGATTGACGACAGGACGCTTGTGCCGCTCCGCTTTATCTCCGAAAATTTTGGTGCGACCGTAAAGTGGTACGAGGAAACGCGTACGGCAAAAATCGTTTCCGGGCCGACCAATACTATTTTAAAGGACGGCGAGTTTAAGGGCGGCGGCCTGAAGGTTGTTTCGACCAAGAGCGTGCTGAAAAACTATAAAAAAGAACTGTTTACAGTGGACGGGCAAATCGTGCCGGACGACCGCTGGGACGCAGAGGGAAAAGGCTCGTGGATTCAGTACGAGCTCGATGATGTATACAGCATCGACAGTGTTGCGCTCTCATGGTTCAAGGGCGATCAGCGTAAATCGAAGTTTGAAATTGCTGTGTCTGAAAACGGCGTTGACTACGTGACGGCTTTCTCGGGCGAGAGCGGCGGTACGACCGACCAGCTTGAGAAATATACGTTTACGCCTGTTAAGGGCAAGTATGTACGCGTGATCGGAAACGGGAACGACTCCGCTTCCTCATACGGCTGGAACTCCCTTTTAGAGGTAGAGATTTACGGAGCAAAATAAACCCTACATTCCATAAATAAAGGAGAATGGTGATGAAACACTTAAAAAAAGTACTTGCGTTTGTCCTTTGTACAGCGCTGACACTGTCTGTTTTTCCGGGCGCTGTGTCGGCGGCGTCGGACAGATTTAAACCAATTGTAATCATAAAGCTTGACGACCTCACGACAAATACGGTTGCCGGCTTTCAAAAGGCGTTTGACCTCGTACAAAAAGAAGGCGTTAAGGCCGGCTTCGGCGTAATTGGTAATTCGCTGGAGGACGACGGCAAAAAGCAGGCCTTCTACGACAAGATAAAAGAGTGGGATAAAGCCGGAATCGAAATCTGGCACCACGGATACCTACATGCAGAGCCGGAATATCACGGCAGCGACTACGATTCTCAGTATGAAAACTTTAACAAAACCGTCCAGCTCTTGAAGGATAAATGCGGCATTACCGTTACGTCCTTTGGCTCGCCGTTTAACAACAGTGACGCGACGACGGCAAAGATGATTGGTGAAAAATTCCCGCAGATTACGAATGTAATGCTGTCTGCCGATTATGGCGAGCATGGTTTCTTACGCCTGCCGACCAGAGCAGACATTGAGCCGGCAACCGGCGATGTAAGCTATGACCGCTTCATAGTAAACTACGAAAAGCTCAAGCGTTCCCCCTATATCGTTTTGCAGGGACATGCGGGCATGTGGGACGAAAACGACCTTGCTGAATTCCAGAAGGTAATTACCTTCCTGAAAGAGCGCGGTTCCGTCTTTATGACGCCGACAGAATATGCGGCATATTACCGGGAACAGGAAGCAAATCCCGACCAAAAACCGGAGTATATTGACGTAATGCTCAACGGCAGCTACATGGAATTTGAAGATACCGAGCCGGTTATGTTAAACGACCGCGTTTTGGTTCCCTTCCGGGCAATTTTTGAGGCGCTCGGCGCGGACATCACATGGGACGGAGAGACCGCAACGGCGACAGCGGTCAAGGGCAGTAATACGGTTAAAATTACGGAAAACAGCAATGTTGCCTACTTAAACGGCGAGCCGGTAGAGCTCGACGTTGCAGCAACAATTATCGACGACCGATTTGTTGTTCCGATTCGGTTTGTATCCGAATCGCTCGACCAAGTTGTTTACTGGGACGGGCCGAACAATACGGTTATTATCGTAAGCAAGACGGAAAAGCCGTATACACTGCCGGACGGCGCAATTGAAATTAAGGATTGCACATTTAGCTCCTTCTTCGAGGATGAGCTCGGCTACTTCAGCTATGACGGCGATGTTGACACGCTTTGGTCCTGTGAAGGAAATCCGCAGTGGATTTGCTACGATTTAGGCGAATCAATGCCTATCAGCAAGGTATCCATCGTTTGGAACAAGGGTGACCAGCGCCAGGCCATCTTCAAGCTCGAAACGTCCGAGGACGGAAAAACCTTTACAACGGTGTACGACGGCAAAGCCTCCGGCACAACAGCGGGCTATGAAGATTATACGGTTGAAAACGCAAAGGGCCGTTACCTGCGGGTTTACTGTATGGGTAACAGCGCAAGCGCGTGGAACGCAGTCAAGGAAATTGTTATTTATAAATAAAGAAAATTTATAATAAACAACAGGCCGTAATCATGCGGCCTGTTGTTTTCTTTGCCGAAAATTTAGCCCAAATTGGAAAAAACAACATAAACCTGTTGCTATTTTCGTAAAAAAATATTATAATGTAGTTTCAAAAGGCCAACGGGCCGTGTATAGAAATCCAATTTACAGGAGGGTTTTTTATGTCTATTTTGGTAACAGGGGGAGCCGGCTATATAGGCTCGCATACCTGCGTAAAGCTTTTAGAGGCGGGCTATGACGTAGTCGTTCTCGACAACCTTTCAAACAGCAGCCCGAAGGCGATTGGCCGCGTAGAGGCCATTACGGGCAAGAAGATAAAATTCTACGAATGTGATATATTGGACCGGGATGGTATGCGTACAATTTTTCAGGAAAACAGCATCGACGCTGTCATTCATTTTGCGGGTCTGAAAGCGGTCGGCGAATCGGTCGCTGTTCCGCTCAAATACTACGAAAACAACATTTCCGGCACGGTTTACCTGCTTGAGGTGATGCAGGAATTCAGCGTAAAAAAAATTGTGTTCAGCTCGTCGGCAACGGTCTATGGTATGACGGACAAGATGCCACTGACTGAGGATTTACCGACGTCGGCAAACAGCCCGTATGGACAGACAAAACTGATGATTGAGCAAATCCTGCAAGACCTTGCCGTATCGGATCAGGATTGGTCCATCTCGCTTTTGCGTTACTTTAACCCCGTCGGCGCACACGAGAGCGGTACGATTGGAGAAAATCCGAAAGGCATCCCGAATAACCTGATGCCATATATTACACAGGTTGCGCTCGGCAAGCTGGCGGAATTAAGCATTTTCGGCAACGACTACCCCACAAAAGACGGTACAGGCGTACGCGACTACATCCATGTGGTCGACCTCGCAGAAGGGCATATAAAAGCGCTTGATAAAGTGAATACAACGAAGGGCGTTATGATTCATAACCTCGGCACAGGCGTCGGATACAGCGTATTAGACCTTGTAAAAGCCTTCGAGGAAGCAAATGCTCTGACAATTCCGTACAAGATTGCGCCGCGCCGCCCCGGTGACGTGACCATTTGCTATGCAGACCCGACAAAAGCGAAAAATGAGCTTGGATGGGAAGCGAAAAAGACAGTCGTGGATATGTGCCGCGACGCGTGGAACTGGCAAAAAAACAATCCAAACGGATACGACGATTAATCTAAAAAAACAGCCCGCCGGGGATTCCCCCGGCGGGCTTTTATCAGCAATTTAATTATAGCAGTTTCTTAAAGCTTAAGCAGAACTTTTTCGCCCCATTATAGAATTCAACAACTAACCCTATAATACCAAGCTACTTCTGTTTCTGCCATTCATCATTCATTCGCCGCTCTTATAAGCTTTGATACCGATCGTACGCGGACTGGTAAGCGGAGATTACCTCGTCAAGCCCCATGGCATTTAAATCATTGACATATTTGTCCCACGTCGCGGCAACGTCCGTATTGCCCATAATCCATCCCTGTGTTGTCTCGTCAACATAGGTTTTGATTGCAGCGCCCTTATCTTTAATGACTCTATTTTCTTCGACATTAA
Organism: uncultured Eubacteriales bacterium; assembly: GCA_900550065.1. Taxonomy (GTDB): domain Bacteria; phylum Bacillota; class Clostridia; order UBA1381; family UMGS1253; genus Aphodoplasma. Next base: position 10,701 of record URQR01000053.1, read on the forward strand.
ACGGCAGGTTTGGGAACTCTAAAATCGTGTAATCCTTTTCAACATACATCGCAAAGCCTTCCGCCGCATCCTTGTTCATTCCCTTGATTTCCGCCTCCAGCGAGACCGGAATCCCTATTTCGCGGCTGCCAAACGTACCCATATAGCTTGGTACGCCGCCGGCGTAATCTTTGGCCTGCTGTGTATACTCCTTCACGCCATTTACAATTGTGTAATCCGTCCCCTCGACACCATAGGAATTCAGCGTAATTCCTGCCTCAGTAAACCAGAAGTCAAAAAAGCGCATTGTCTCGGCAACATGCTCGTAATCCTTTGAAATACCCCAGCCATTGCC
>URQR01000054.1 GCA_900550065.1 uncultured Eubacteriales bacterium
CGGCATGGCGACGGGCCAGTGTTGGTTTAAGGTGCCGGACGCGGTAAAGGTCGAGCTTGTGGGCCGTCCGCGCCCGTGGGTCGGCGGTAAGGATATTATCCTGCACCTGATTGGGCTGATTGGCGTGGACGGCGCGCGCTACAGCTCGCTCGAGTTTAGCGGTGACGGCGTGGGGCTTTTGTCGATGGACGAACGCTTCACGATTGCAAATATGGCGATTGAGGCCGGCGCAAAAAACGGTATCTTTCCGGTGGACGAAACGACGCTGGCCTATGTGAAGGAGCATTCGCAGAAGGCGTATACGGTCTATGCCGCCGACGAAGACGCGCCGTATACCCGGACGGTTCGAATTGATTTGTCAAAGCTGCGCCCGACGGTGGCGTTCCCGCATTTGCCGTCTAATACCAAAACGGTGGACGAGGCGGGCGAGGTCAAAATTGACCAGATTGTAATTGGCTCTTGTACGAACGGCAGGATTGACGACTTACGCACGGCGGCGAAGGTGTTTGCAGGAAGGTCGCTCGCGCCGCATGTGCGCGGAATTGTGATTCCCGCGACGCAGAGGATTTACTTGCAGGCGATGGAGGAAGGACTGCTGAAAGTATTTGTAGACGCGGGCTGCGTTGTCAGCACGCCGACCTGCGGCCCGTGCTTGGGCGGGCATATGGGCGTGCTCGCGGCGGGCGAGCGGTGCGTCTCTACAACGAACCGCAACTTTGTCGGGCGTATGGGCGACACAGCGAGCGAGGTGTACCTTGCGTCGCCGGCGGTCGCGGCGGCGAGCGGCGTAATGGGTAAAATTGCGTCCCCGGAGCAGTTATAAAGGAGGCAAAAGCGATGATTTTACAGGGAAATGTGATAAAATACGGCGACAATATTGACACGGACGTGATTATTCCGGCGCGCTACCTCAACACCTCTGACCCGGCGGAGCTGGCGAAGCATTGTATGGAGGATATTGACAAGGAATTTACAAAAAAAGTGCGGATGGGCGACGTAATCGTCGGGGGGGCAAACTTCGGCTGCGGCAGCTCGCGCGAGCACGCACCGATTGCCATTAAGGCGGCGGGAGTCAGCTGTGTTATAGCCAAGAGTTTTGCGCGGATTTTCTTCCGCAACGCAATTAATATTGGTCTGCCGATTTTAGAGTGCGGCGCGGCGGCGGACGGGCTTGCGGCGGGCGACACGGTACAGGTCGACCTCGATACCGGAACAATTACAAATGTGACAAAAAGTGAGATATATCATGCCGCCGCCTTTCCGGAATTTATGCAGGAAATCATCCGGTGCGGCGGGCTGGTAAGCTACACAAAATCGAAAGCGAAGTAAGAAGGGTGTGACAATAAAAATGGAGTATACGCTTGCGGTTATAAAAGGCGACGGCATTGGGCCGGAAATCGTGGACGGCGCACTTATGGCGCTGGACGCGGTGGCGAGAAAGTTTTCCCATACCTTTCGATATAAAGAGGTATTGATGGGCGGCGCGGCGCTTGATGCAGTGGGCGTACCGCTTCCGCGCGAAACGGTCGAGGTGTGTAAAGCCTCGGACGGCGTGCTTTTAGGCGCGGTCGGCGGGCCAAAGTGGGACAGTGTGGCGGCAGAGCTGCGCCCGGAGGCGGGGTTGCTTGCGCTTCGCAGTGCGCTCGGCCTTTACGCGAACCTGCGTCCGGCGGTTGTATTTGACAGCCTGATGGAAGCGTCGCCGCTCAAGGAAACGGTATTGGAAGGCGGCGTAGCCATTATGGTTGTGCGCGAGCTGACTGGCGGTATCTACTTCGGGCGGCGCGGCGGGGATGAGACACGTGCGTTTGACACGGAAGAGTACAGCGCATATGAAATTGAGCGGATTGCACGCAGGGCATTTGATGCCGCGATGCTGCGAAAAAAGCGCGTTGTGTCCGTTGATAAGGCGAATGTGCTCGCTTCCTCGAAGCTGTGGCGCAAGGTTGTGCGCGAGGTCGCGAAGGACTACCCGGAGGTTGCGCTGTCGCATATGTACGTTGATAATGCGGCGATGCAGCTTGCGCTGAATCCGGCACAGTTCGACGTCCTTGTAACGGCGAACATGTTCGGCGACATTTTATCCGACCTTGCGGGCGCAATCACCGGTTCAATTGGGATGCTCGCCAGCGCGTCGCTGGCGGATGCCGGGCCGGGCTTATATGAGCCGATTCACGGCAGCGCGCCCGACCTTGCGGGGCGCGACGCTGCCAATCCGTGCGCGGCCATCCTGTCGGCGGCGATGCTACTGCGGCTCTCGCTCGGCCTTACGGAGGAGGCGGATGCGGTAGAGTGCGCGGTTAAAGCTGTATTAAAGCAGGGGATACGTACGGCGGACATTGCGCAGGACGGTATGGCGGCGGTCGGCTGTAAGGAAATGGCACGCTCAATCGCGGCACAAATAGGGTAAAAAGGACGGCGCTCGCCGTCCTTTTTTACTGTTACTGTCTTTGCCGCATAAACATTTTTGTTTCCCCTTTTTGAATGGAAAATGTAACGATATCGCTGTCTTTGCAGTAATACACGTCCTCATATACCTCATAAAGGTCCTCCCGCGCGGGAAGGGTAATTGTTTTTTCACCGCTGGAGGCCGCGTGAAAGGTGATATAGTTGCTATTTACATACAAAACATCATCGCTCTCACAAAAGATATGGCATCCAGCAAACCGGGCGATTTCGCGTATTACGTCCGCACTTAGATATTTTGAAGCGCAATAGATGGAGGTATAGCCGGATTGGCGCTTGACGGACACGGCCGGCTTACCGGAGTCGAGAAACCGCGCCGCCGTTTCGGCGTTTTTGTCGTCTGCGTAGTAGAGCGGATAGAGACTAACATGTGCGGTTTTAATTCTATTTAGATAGCTTGCACAATTGGCCCACATCTTTCGTTTAAAGTCCCCGTAGATTTCCCCTTTATCTAAGTTTTTAAGCAGCGGTGAGTCAGTAATTTTAAACTTTCCGTGCATGACGCGCCCGCCCAGCTCAGTTGTAGTGATGCCGGTCAGTTCAGTGATGTGGTCGGCGGAAAGCATCGGCGATCGGTCTGGGTTAACCAGCCCCGCGGCGTACAAGAACAACGCCGTCGCGTTATTTTTTTGAAGCTTGCTGTGGATGGTCTCCCGTTCTTTGTCGTTTAAGTACATACAGTTGACAAAAACGTAGAGCTTATAGTCAGGCATCAGGCCGATATCGTTGTGGTAGTACCTGTCTGCCGGTGTACCAATTAAGTCGATTTCATAATTTCTGAACAGTTCGACCATTTGGTGCGTCGTTTCTTCAGACACCACATGGTAGCTTTCCTCATCATAGAGAAAAGCAATCTCGCTGGGCTTTGTCCGGTCGAGCGAATAGGCCGTATGCGCAATCTGCTGCTGCTTTTTGAATAGGTCTAAAATAGCCGGGTCTTTGTAGCGTCCGCCGCCGATATGCTGGTCAAACCACCATGCCTGTAAGTCTTGGCAAATGTTTCTGCCAAATTCCCGTTTTAATACGTGATAGCTGTCTTTGATATCGTATATTTCTAAATAATTTTTGTCGTAATCGTTTTCTGCATGTGTCCGCGCGTCCTCTTCCACGACAAACATTTTGCCGTGCAGCCGAAAGGAGTCATGCACCTGCCTCTGCCCGGTAAAGCCGCCGGGCTGGCGATTTTCATACACGCCGGGCGAGGCAAGAAAGTCGATACAGTCTGAATTTAAAATTGTATTGACACCGCCGATTTGTCCAAAGGAGAAAACTTTTGTCGAGCCGGCCGCGCCGTAGAAAGCGCCGGTCAGCTTGTTTGGATACCTGTCTTTGATGAGTGAGCCGAAATAGATTACTGACTCCGCACTGCCAAGGTGCAGCGCACGGTAAAAATCAAATACCTTACAGTGCTTATCAATGTCGATAAAGCAGCCAATATTGGTTCCGTTTGAAGGCGCGGCAGGCGCGCCGGAGGTGGCGTAGCGCGCGTTGGGGTGGTCAATGTCATAGTCTACCCCGTTGATAAAGTAACGCGCTTCACAGTCGGGAATACCCGGGTTTTGTATTGTCACGCTTCTATCCTGCCACGCGGCTTGCAGGGCTTCATCGGTTTTGTATTTTTTCTTTAGGTAGGTAGAAAAATGCTTTTGAAAGGCGGGACTTACGTCTGCATATACGTTGTCATACTGTATGTCGGTCGTCTGCTCAAAACCGCCCGTATCAAAGTAGTTCGTTTTTTTTGTGTATTCCATGGGCGTAATATAGTACCATTCGCTCGTCCCGCCCGCCGCAAAAAAGTACCCGACGATTCTGTCTGCAAAGGGCAGACGGTCAATTTTGTCACAGGTTTTTAAAAGCGCCTTACCCGCGTCGCGTCTCCATGCTTCCGAACAGAGCGAATACATGCCCGGCAGCGTAGCCTCATAGGATTCTGTGTACAAATGCGCCGGCTTTAACTTACCGTCGCTGTATTGCACCAGTTCATCAATATGTTCTTCACACCATGCTATGGGCGGGTGCAGTCCAATGCGGAGCATGATATAGGCGTCGGGCACCTCTTGAAAAAGGAGCTCCGCCTCCTGCAAAAATTGTTCATACGCCCCCGGTTTTAACCATTCCGTGTCGCAGATGACAAAAAATATTTTGACCCCGCTCTCACCCAAGCGTTTATAGTAGCCTTTGTCAAGAACGACGCTGTCGTGGTTATTCGTGCGAATTGTGGCCATCATGGGCGGGTACGCCTTTCCGTTAATGATAATTGCCGGGGAATTGTTGTAGCGTTCTACCTTTGCTTCTGTCATAAAAAGCACCTCATTTTAGAAATTAAATAATCTCCTCTATTTGTAAAATATAACGTCCTGTTTATGTAGAATTCTCCTGCACAGCGCCGCTTTCCCTATGCCGTGCGGCTGCACGGTGGTTTCTTTTTCTTCGCCGCGCCCTTGATGCAATCGTACCACATATAAAACTAAATATCAATCATTTATCATATAAATTAAGTTTCGTTTTAAAAATGTGCGAACATAAAAAAACGGCCATGGGCCGTTTTATATGTTATATTAAATAGTCCTCTGTCGCACAGCCTCATACATTAATACACCTGCCGCGACGGAAGCGTTTAGACTGTTGATTTTACCTTTCATAGGAATACGAACCAAAAAGTCGCACCGTTCGCGTACGAGACGGCTCATACCCTCGCCCTCCGAGCCAATTACAATTGCGAGCGGGCCGGTGAGGTTCGCGCTGTAGAGGTCGCTTTCGCCGGAGGCATCCGTACCGCAGACCCAGAGGCCTGCCTGTTTCAAATCTTCGATACAGCGCGGCAAATTCGTGACCTTTGCAACCTTGATATATTCCGACGCACCGGCAGAAGCCTTCGCCGCTACAGCGGAAAGGCCGACGCTGCGGTGCTTTGGTATGATGACGCCGTGCGCGCCGCAGCAATGTGCCGTACGCAGAATAGAGCCTAAGTTGTGCGCGTCGTTTAGCGAATCGCAGAGGATAAGGAGCGGGTCTTCGCCCTTTTCGCGCGCTTCAGCGAGCATATCCTCCACGCTGTAATACGCGGCGGCGGCGACATAGGCAATTACGCCCTGATGCGCGCCGGTCTGGCTGATTGCGTCGAGCTTGGCGCGCTCGGCCTCGCTGACGAGGATACGCTTTTCCTTTGCGAGCGCTAAAATACGCGTAATTGAGCCCTTGTTCTCTCCTTTTGCGATTAAAATTTTATCGATTTGCCGTCCGCTTTTGAGCGCCTCAAAGACGGGGTTGCGCCCCTCTAAGATATCCTCGCGCGGTTCGGATGTAGGTTTCATATGATTTCTCCTTTATTTTGCGGCGGCGTTTTTGTATTTTAGTCCGCCATGTTAAACTGGTCGTGAATTGCTACAACTGCACGCTCCGCGTCCTTGCGGTCAATCAGAACCGACACTTTGATTTCGCTTGTTGCAATCATATGGATGTTGATGTTTGCTTTAAAGAGCGCCTCGAACATGCCGGAGGCAACACCTGGGTTAGTGACCATACCTGCGCCGACGATAGACACCTTTGATACGTCGTCGTTGTGCTGAATGTCGCGCGCGCCGATTGCAGCATTGTTTTCTTCAATTACTGCCAGCGCATCGTCTAAATGCGACGAAGCGACCGTGAAGCTGATGTCCTTTGTGCCGTTGCGTCCAATCGACTGGATAATTAAGTCCACATTGATGTTCTTCTTCGCCAAAAGCGAAAAGATTGTAAACGCCTTGCCGGGCGTGTCGTCCACCTCAATGAGAGAAATCCTTGCCGTATCATTATCGCGCGTTACGCCGCGCACCAACATTTTTTCCACGTCATTAACCTCCTTCACGATTGTCCCGGGTACCTTGTGCAGACTCGAGAGCACCATCAGCTTTACATTATATTTTTTTGCCATTTCTACCGAGCGGTTGTTTAATACGTTCGCGCCCAGACTCGCCAGTTCGAGCATTTCGTCGTACGAAATTTCGTCGAGCTTTTTCGCGTCGGGTACAATACGCGGGTCGGCCGTGTACACGCCGTCCACGTCGGTATAAATCTCGCATACGTCCGCGTGCAGCGCTGCTGCAAGTGCAACGGCCGACGTGTCCGAGCCGCCGCGCCCGAGCGTTGTAATATCGTCGTATTTATTAAGCCCTTGAAAGCCCGCGACGATTACAATATTGTTTTTGTCCAGTTCCGACTGTAGCCTGTCTGTGTCAATTTTTAATATCCGCGCCGTGCCATAGTTGGGGTTTGTTTTCATCCCGGCCTGCCACCCGGTCAGCGATATAACTGGAAAGCCGAGCGACTCAATCGCCATAGCAAGCAAAGAGATTGAGATTTGCTCCCCTGTTGAAAGCAGCATATCCATCTCGCGTTTGGACGGCTTTTTGTTAATTTCCTTCGCTTTTTCAATCAGTTCATCCGTTGTATCGCCCTGCGCGGACACGACGACAACGACGTCGTTGCCGGCTTTATACGTATCCGTAATCGTGCGCGCTACATTGAAGACGCGCTCTGCGTTTGCAACGGAGCTTCCGCCGAATTTCTGTACGACTAAACTCAATGTTGTATCCTCCTTTTTTGCCTGACTTGCAGGCGTTTGTGCAATTGTTTATTCTTCTTCCTGCATCACGCGGATTTTGCTGATGATTTGCGCTTTTAGCGATGCAAGCTTTTGGTCTAAGTCCTTTTCCTTCGCTGCCGGCGTGATAAAGCACAGCTCTGCGCTGTCGGCAAAAACGGTGTCTGTCCCAAACACCTTTACCACGTCGTCTTTGCTTACGCCCTGTGCGCGCACAAACAGCGAAACGACCGCTTCCTGATAACACGCCATATAATCCTCCGGCGCTTTATCCCAAATAAAGTTTTTGTTGTCCGCGCCTTTTACAATATCGATAACATCCGCTACGACTGCGCTCGCTGTCGGTAGCTTGCCCGCGCCGCGCCCGTAAAACATCACGTCGCCAATTGAGTCGCCGCGTACCATAATTGCGTTAAACACGTCCTCTACGCCGGAAAGCGGGTTGTCATCCGGAACAAGCATCGGCGATACGCGGCAGATTGCCTTGCCGTTTTCACTTTTTGTGTAGCCGATTAGCTTAATCACATAGCCGAGGCTTTCCGCCGCACGTACATCCGCGAGCGTAATTTTCGTGATGCCTTCTGTATGAATTTTGTCGGCGTCTACCGCTTTGCCAAACGCCAGCGAAGCTAAGATACAGATTTTACGGCATGCATCGTGCCCTTCTACGTCAGCCTCCGGGTTTCGCTCTGCATAGCCCTTTTCCTGCGCCTGCGCAAGCGCGTCTTCAAAGCTTTCACCGTCTTTAATCATCTTTGTTAAAATATAGTTTGTCGTGCCGTTGAGTATACCGAAAATTTCCGTGATTTCGTTGGCCGCCAGACAGCCGTGCAGCGGACGAATAATCGGGATACCGCCGCCTACGCTCGCTTCAAACAGGTAGTTGACGTTCTGCTCGCGCGCAATGCGCAGCAGCTCCGTCCCGTGCGTTGCGACAAGCTCTTTGTTGCTCGTTACCACGCTTTTGCCCGCCAGCAGCGCCGACTTTGTGAAGCGGTACGCCGGTTCCAGCCCGCCAATCGTCTCTACAACGACGCTGATGGTTGTATCGTTTAAAATATCGTCGAAGTTTTTCGTGAAAAGCTCTTTTTGCGGATGGTCCTCAAAGTCGCGTAAATCCAAAATACGCGCTACGGAGATTTCTTTCCCCGACTTCCGCTTAATACTTTTTGCGTTTTTCTGCACAATCTCGTACACGCCGGAACCGACTGTGCCGTAGCCCAATATTGCAATTTTAATCATAAAAAATCACCCTTTCATGGAGGCGGCCAAAAACTTCCGCCGGCTCCGTATCCATTCAACTGAAATAATTGATCAATACACCTTGCTATTCGCCTGCAATAATCTCGATCCGTTTTACGCCCTCCACTGTTTTCAGCTTTTTTAGGAGCGCCTCCATCGTTTTGTTCATTCCTTCTGTCCGAAACGAGATTGTAATATTCGCCGACTGGTTCACCGGAATATTTTGATTAATCGTCAAAACGCTCGCCTGCGCCGCCGCAAAGGTTTTTAACACCTGCGACAGGACGCCCGGCTCGTCGAGCAGCTCAAAAAACATTGTGATAATTTTATCCTTTCCCATTTCTTCAAACGGGAACACACAGTCCTTATATTTATAGAACGCGGAACGGCTAATCTTGAGCTTTTCCGCCGCCTCGCTCGCCGTTTTGCACTTACCCGTTTTCAGCAGCCGTTTTGCCTCGACAACCTTTGGGAAAATGTCGGGCAGGACGGCGGTATCGACGAGCAGATAGGATGGTTTTTGCGGCATATATCCTCACCTCGTGTCCTTCTGTGACGCACAATTGTGTGCCACAAAGAGAATGATACCACCAAAACAGTGTGTTGTCAAGGGAAATAGTGTAAAAGAATTCATAAAATTGAAGCATATTTCCTGTCAAAATCGTTTATTTATATGCAGACATGTAACGCGCGGCGGCAAAAATTGCAGTAAAAAGCAGGAATTGCGCAATTGGATGTAGAATTTAACCCATTAGGTTTATTGTATGGATTGTTCACAAAAGGGGAGGCGCGTGTTTTGGAAACTGCAAAGAAGTTTAAGGGGTCAATGTTTGGTTACCGCAAAAGTGACGTCAATGGTTACATTATGAATGCAGCGCGCGAGTATGAGGAAAAAAAGAAGCGGCAGGAGGCGGAACACCGCGATCTTGCTGAAAAGTATGCGGCGGTTAAGGCCGAGAAGCAAACGCTTGCCGATAAGGTGGCGTCGCTTGAAAAGGAGCGCAACTATATTGCTGATGCGCTGTTAGACGCAAAGCAGGAGGCGGAGAAGATTGTTGCCGACGCAAGGGTAGAGGCGGCTCAAATTCGCAGCGACCTTGAGATAGAGCTTGAAAAGCTTCGGGCCCAAATCCGCAGTGAACAGGAGCAGCTAAAAACGATTCGCACGGGCGCGAAAGAGACACTTGAGGCGTATATTGGACGGCTAAGCGACATAGATATGAAAATAGACGCTGATAGGCGCGATGGCAGCTGCCAAGGGCCGGAGGAGTACGGGAATATAGACGAAGATGACGACATTTATATCCCGAGCGGCGAGGAGGATGCCGAGTCTGATGACGAGGACGACGATTTTGCGTTTGAAATCGAAGATATAGAAGCATAACTATAACCTGACGGAGGGGCATGGCAATTATGAATGTATTTGAGGCACTGATTATGGGGCTTGTACAGGGACTTACGGAGTTTTTACCCGTTTCAAGCTCGGGCCATCTTGTAATTTTCGGCCAGATTTTAAACCTGCAAATCGACGATGGGAACGCGTTCTCCGTCTTGCTGCACGTTGCAACCTTTATATCGGTATGCTTTGTGTATTATAAGGATATTATTGAGCTGATAAAGGAGTTCTTTCTGATGATTGGCGATCTTTTCCGGGGGAGGCCAAACTTTAACCGGCCGTACCGGCGGATGCTGATTATGCTGATTATTGCAACGATTCCGGCTGTTATTGTCGGCCTCTTGTTCAAGATGTTTGACCTTGACGCGATGCTGTCGAATTTGCTCGTGGTTGGATTTATGCTTTTAGTAACGGCAACACTTATGTATATAGTTGATAAGTGCAATAAAAACCGCTACGACGCGTCTAACGCGAAGTATGGAAGCAGTCTTATGGTCGGGCTTGCGCAGGCTTGCGCGCTGATGCCGGGTCTCTCACGCAGTGGCTCGACGATTACGGCGGCCCGTGCGCTCGGCTATAAAAAAGAATTTGCGATTAAATTCTCGTTTTTGATGTCGCTGCCGGCAATTTTGGGCGCAGCTGTGTTAGAGGGCGTAGGACTGATTAAGGACGGCGGCTTTGCCGTGGAGGCGCTGCCGCTTATCGTAGGATTTGTTGCTGCGGCGATATCGGGAATTCTTGCGATTAAATTCTTGATGAATCTGCTCAATAAAAATAAATTTTATATCTTTTCAATCTACTGTGGTATTGTAGGCCTAATCTGCATTATATTTAGCTTTGTAAAGTAGAGAGACGATGTTCAAAAAAGCGGAGGTTTTCCGGCAGATTGCGGAAAACCTCTTGATTTTTTTCGCCGGATGCGGCAAAATAGAAAGAGAAAACAGACGTGAATGGAGGGGGTGGCGCTATGAACTGGTCAAGGGCGAAAAATTGGCTGATTATCCTGTTTATTGGGGTAAATCTATTTTTAGTTTTTACAATCATACGGACAAACCTCCAGTCCTCCTCGATTGATAAAGAAACAGTCGCCAATGTGGTGAACATCATGAGAACAAACGGGATTACGGTGGCGGCGGAGACAATACCGAATCAATTACCGAATCTCGGTCCGATTGACGTTTCCAATAATTTAACCGATTACGATGCGCTTGTATCGCGTGTGCTTGGAGACGACGCTGTAAAGGAGCCGGACAAGCCCGATTATACAAGTGGGAGCAGGCGACTGTGGTTCGAGGGGGATATGATTCTATACCATGACAGCCATCCGCAGGAGCCGATTGATGGACT
>URQR01000055.1 GCA_900550065.1 uncultured Eubacteriales bacterium
TCAAAGGTATTTAAAATTACTTTATCTGTATAACAAGAAGCGTGAAAAGCGTAGTTTCCAATCCGTGCTATATTATATGCTGCGTCGTGCGGGTATGTACTTGTCAATACGGAATTTCCACGAATTAGATTGATGTTTTGCTTTTGAAATATGTGCTTATAATAATCATATGTGCTTGGCTCGCACACAAATATATTTTTGCCGATATGATGTATACTCATGTCGACATGTCCGCATACGGTTTCATCAAGTTTGTCAACTTTGCAGCTCTTATATACGATTATTCCTAATTTTTCTAACGATGCAATGATTTCTGGCGCAGTTCTGTAATCTACTAATACAGCACAAACACTCTCCTCTGGTAAATTCGGATTTGACAAAAATTTCATTTTACTCCCCTACTCCTTATTTATATTGTTTTTATAATTTACATAATATAATTATTGTAAATTATAAAAAGCTGTCACCAATTTTTTCTTTGCTCATAGACTGATACTATAAAAAGTAAACAGTATTTCCGGTCAAATTATATTTGGCCGTTAAAATACTCCGCAGGAATTTGCCCCTCCTTGATTCCTGCGGACTTTTTATGCTTATAAAAATATCCGCACAAATTTTTGTGCGGATACGTGTTTTTATACTGCTTACAGCTCTTTTAAATAATTCTTTACCAACTCTTCTAAAATTTCATCGCGTTCTACGCGGTTTATAATGCTTCTCGCATTATTGTAATTCGTGATATAGGTTGGGTCGCCGGAAAGAATATAGCCCACCAGCTGGCTAACAGGATTATATCCTTTGACTTTTAATGCATTATAAACTGCACAAATGATATCCTGTACTTCTTTTGTGCGTTCGTTTTCCATGTTGTCAAATTTCATTGTCTCATAAATAGGCATACTCTTTCGCCCCCCTTTGACTGATTTGCATAGTCTTATTATACTATGAATATGTAGATAATTCAAGAACAAATTATTAATTTTGTATTAAATTTACCTTAAATTGTAATCACGAACCGGAATCTTGCATCCTCGCTGTACCACATCGGGAAATTTGTTCCCCAAATGTTATTATAAAGATTCACAGAAATTTCACCGGATGATTCCGGCAATTGGTTTGTAAAGTTTAACAACGAAGGCCCGGACGGCGCAAATAAAGCTGCGTCAAGGCTTTCGATTTCCATCTGATGCCCATCCGCCATAGGAAGTCGTATGCCGTAATCGGAAGCGTGCAGTGCGCGGCCGCCGTTACTGATAACTTTTTGTGTGTCAATCCACTTACCAAGTTTGCGAATAAAGCATCCCTGATGTGGTGCCGCAAAGGACAGCCACAACGCTTCGCCTAATCTATTTGCATCCTTTTTAAACCAAGACAAATCAATTTCGATTTTTTCCGGTTTAAACTGGTACGAAACAAATACTTGACGCGGACAGCCATATTGCGTATACGCTTCCTCCGGCATTCGCAATTCCGCTAATAACTTCGTATCACGGCGGTAAAGATTTGCAAGCGCAGCGTTGAACCGCTTGCCCTTTTGTAATACCTTTTCGCATCCAATCTTGCCAAAGTCTTCAAGCGCCCAGTCAAAATCATGTGTGTTATATTGCTTCTGGAAGCGTTTAAAGTCCTCGGAACCGAATACTTCGTACATAAACTTACCAATCATGCCATGCGTAAAGATTGATTCCCCGTCAAAAGATACTGCACAAAGTGCGCCCGTATCATCAAATGATACCGTATAGCCGCCAATTGTAACATCTGTTATCTTCGACAATTTATCATAATGGCTGATATCCGGCTGATTTATTTTATATTCCGCCAAAGCTTGCTCCGCCGCTTGTTTCGTCTCTCCATCCAGCGATTCCACAGCATCTGTCACATATTGGCGCTGTTCATCCCACGACGCAATAAAACGGCGGTATTTTTCAGTGCTAATTTCGTTTTGCAGCGCTTCTTTTGTAAATGTGTCATGGTCATCAAGAAATTTCATTTCGCACTTGCCCCATGTATGCTCCGGTACAAGCAGTAAATGTTTTTCCATTTTCCGCCTATCCGTCTCAGAAAACTGACTCCGCAGCCGCAATAGCGAACGGTAACCACTTACCTTACGCGGGTCTGTACCCACACCATGAATCCAAGTATCCCCCATTTCCTCCGTTACAACAGGCAGACTGTCTTTGACTGCAAGTACCGCCTCCGCCATTCCGTTTAAGTCAGTTGCGGTAATAGCCGCATTTGGGTATTGAGCACGAATTTCGTCGTAAATTTCAATTACGTCCTCCACATTTTGCGGCCCGCAGTTGTCGTTTGTATGTGCAAAATGAATCACTGTGTCTGTACCGGGAATCCGCGCCGCTTCGCCGTAATATCCTTTATTATAAACGACAACCACCTCATTGTTGTCATCATAGTGCCAAATAAAGAAATCCGGCACATCCGGCGGCATAGACGCAGGGTTCACGCCAATATGAAGTAGTTTGATTCCTGCCTCTGTTAAATATGGAATCATCGCTTTCGTATGCCCAGGTACATCGGTGACTTTCCCTGCAATTGTATCCTTGCTAAATTTTGTATCCATTGTTTTAGCAATAGAGAGTCCATATCGAAACAATTCTGCATCCATCGCCTCGGTATGCGTTGTAAACGGAAGTGCATGATAACTAATATCGCCTTCGCGAATTGCACGCTCCATATCGGCCTGCATCGTTTTATCAGACAGTTCTAAATAGTGGTAAATCATCCACGAACCAACTGTCCAAACGAACCGCTCGCTTCGCCCACTCTCCTTCAGCTCCCGCGCAAGCCGGATTGCGGAAGGAATATGGGTCTGAATATAGTCGTTAATTACGTTTTTAGCATAGTCAGTATAGCCGACATCTAAATGTGTTTTAAAAAGCAGCAACACTTTTTTTACGCTCGTGTCCATAGAGTAACCTCCGAAACAGTTTTAAAATACAAAGAAATGCATGATGCATGCAACTACGATTCCTAATATTGCTCCGGCAAATACCTCAAACGGTGTATGACCGAGCAGCTCCTTGAGCCGCTCTCCCTGTATTTCAGGTCCCTCGTCCCAATGTTCAATAATTTGGTTTAAAATTGAGGCCTGTTTACCTGCTGCACGCCGGACGCCGGACGCATCATACATAACGATTAGACCAAACACAAAACACGCCGCAAACAACGGGCTTCCAAAGCCTGTGTGAAACCCAATCATAATCATAAGCGAGGTAACAAAGGAGGAGTGGGAACTCGGCATACCGCCGGCGCCTACCAGCCGGTGAAAGTCAAACCGCCTGTCGACAATCAAAACAAAAACCACCTTTAAAACCTGTGCCAAAGCCCATGCGAGCACCGCCGTCCATAAGACCTGATTGTAAAACAATTCATCAAACACCTTCATATTGTTTGCTTCTCCTCTGCCGAATCTATCAATCAATTAAAATCGTTTATTTGTCCCTGCGGAGTAAATACTCCGTAAGGCTGTGTAAGAAATCTGCTCTTTCGCCAAACTGCGATAAGGTATCCTTTGCCGCCTGCGTATGCTGCAGGAGCAGTTTCTTCGCCTCTTGTAGGCCATATAGCGTAACATACGTGTTTTTATGCGCCGCGTTGTCGCCGCCGGTCGGTTTTCCGAGTGCCGCCGCGTCGCCCTCTACATCAAGGATGTCATCCTTAATCTGAAATGCAAGTCCTAAATGACACGCAAACTGTTCCAACGCCGTTATCTGCGTCTCATCCGCGCCGCTCAAAATCGCGCCGCCGCACGCTGCCGCGCATATCAGGCCCCCGGTCTTTTTTTCGTGCAGTACACGTAGTTCATCTTGACTGATTATTTTATTTTCACTCTCGATATCAAGTACTTGTCCGCCAATCATGCCGGAAATGCCCGCACTCTTTGCGATGTACGCCGCTGCACGCAAAACAGATGCGGCCTCTACGTGCGACGCCGCAAGCATTGTTTCAAATGCGAAATTGAGCAACGCATCACCCGCCAGCACAGCCATCGCCTCGCCAAATACAATGTGATTCGTCTTGCGTCCCCGCCGCAGGTCAGAATTGTCCATCGCAGGCAGGTCGTCGTGTATCAGCGAATAAGTATGAATCATCTCCAACGCACAGGCAAACGGCATTGCAGCAGTACTGTCCGGCTGAAACATCTCATATGACGCAAGCAACAACACAGGACGAATCCGTTTCCCACCCGCAAAAACGCTGTAGCGCATCGCCTCGGTAATTGTGGGCGGCACAGCGTCCATATCTGCTAAAAATTGTTTTAATGCATGGTCAACCGCATTGATTTTTTCTGAAAAAACAGTCTGAAAGTCCATCCCTATTCCTCATCTTCCATCAAAAAGTTTTGCTCTGTCACTTCTCCATCTTTACGCAGAAGGACGTTGACCTTTTGCTCTGCTTCATCTAAGAGCTTACCACACTGCGCCGACAACGCAACACCGCGCTCGAACAGCTTGAGCGACTCGTCGAGCGGAATATCGTTTTTTTCGAGCTTTGTGACGATTTCTTCTAACTCTTTGATATTTGTTTCAAAATTGTTTTTATCACTCATTTATATTCGGCCTCTCTATAAAAAATACATGTATGATTTTGCTATATAACTTTGCAATCGACTGTTCCATCGGATAAAACAAGCTGAAATTCCTTTCCTGCTACGGCCTCACTGATATGCTTAATCACTGTACCGTCGCGCTCCCTTGCGATACTATAACCACGCCCAAGTACGGCGAGTGGGCTCATCGCGTCCAACTTTCCTGCTGCGGCATTCATCTCGTCTGTCTTTTTGCTAATAATCAATTTCATGTTACGCACCAACTGCTTAAATATATCGTCCGTAAGCACCCTGTTGTCTGCCAGCCTATTTTCCGGACTTTTCAGCACTAATTTTTCAAGTGCGGCACGCTTAATCTGTACAATATGCAAGGCGCCAAATGCAAGCCTTGACTTCAAAGAAAACACCTTTTCCTGTATTTCCGCCGCAGACGGAACGACAAGCTCCGCCGCCGCAGACGGCGTCGGAGCGCGCAAATCCGCGACAAAATCTGCAATTGTAAAATCGGTTTCGTGCCCAACCGCTGATACAATTGGTATTTCCGACGCATAAATCGCCCGCGCGGTCGCCTCTTCGTTAAACGCCCATAAATCCTCAATTGAGCCGCCGCCGCGACCAACGATGAGCACATCCGCACACCTCTGATGGTTAAAATACTCAATTGCTTCTACAATACCGGCAGAAGCGCCCTCGCCCTGTACCAGTGCCGGATAAATCAGCACCTTCGCGCACGGATACCGCCGCGAGAGGACGTTAATAATATCGCGTACAGCAGCCCCTGTCGTAGCAGTTACAACGCCAATTGTGGAAGGATATTGCGGAAGCGGCTTTTTGTGCGCTTCGTCGAAAAGCCCTTCCTCGAGTAATTTTGCTTTGAGCTGCTCATAGGCAATATGCAAAGAGCCAACGCCGTCCGGCTGCATCTCTTCAATATAGAGCTGATATGCGCCGTCGCGCTCATAAACGGAAACACGCCCACGTGCAAGCACTTTCATTCCATTTTCCGGCGCAAACGCAAGCCGCAGCGCACTCGATTTAAACATAACCGCCTTCAACACGCCGCCCTCGTCCTTGAGCGTTAAATAGCAATGTCCCGAATAGTGCTGCTTATAGTTTGAAATTTCACCCTTGACCCAAATATTATTTAAGATCGGTGTGCCGTCCATCATCTGCTTGATAAAGCGGTTTAATTGCGACACGGTCGCGGTATAAATTTTCCCCTCCACGGCACCTCCCCCTTTCAGAATTACGCCTTTGACGCTAAAATATTACTTAGCACACCGTTAATAAAACTTGGCGCCTCGTCGATGTCATACGCCTTTGCAAGCTCCACCGCCTCATTGACCGATACGTTGTCTGGTATGTCGTCAATAAAAAGTATTTCATAGACGGCAAGACGTAAAATTGCAAGGCTCACCTTCGACAAACGGTCCGTCCGCCACCCAGCCTTTAGGTATTTTGCAATCTCGTCATCAAGTATATCTTTTTTTTCAAATATACCGTTTGCCGTTGAAACAATATATACAAATTGTTTTTTATCTGACTTTTTTAGGGCACGGTTCTCTTCTTCAAAGAGCTCTACCACCTGCGGATAGGAATCTTTGTGCGCCGTAATCTGGAATGCAAGCTTAAACGCTTCGCATCTGGCCTCGCTTCTGTTCATAAGTACCTCCGAATCTTTCTACCAGTCGTGTGTCAATCTTCAATCGACATAATCTTCCCAACGCGCGTCTCGTGCCGGCCGCCCTCAAATTCTGTGCTGACAAATGCGTCAACAATATCTAACGCAATAGCAGTTCCTGTTGTACGCCCGCCAAGGCAGAGCACGTTTGCGTTGTTGTGCATTCGGCACATCCGCCCGTCAAAGCTACTGTGGCACAGCGCCGCGCGGATTCCGTTGACCTTGTTTGCCGCAATGCTGATTCCAATCCCTGTTCCACAAATCAGAATCCCTTTTTCACATCGTTCCTCCGTAATTTCACCGCACACAGCTACAGCAACGTCCGGATAGTCTACCGCGTCGGGGCTGTAACAGCCAAAGTCCCTGACTGTAATTCCTTTTTTTTCTAAATATCTTATAATCTCACCTTTTAGTGCATATCCGCCGTGATCGCTCCCGATTGCTATCATATTTTCTCCTCCTGATTTCCCAATCTCTTTTGCTTTTCCTCGTATTCACGCTCTGCCTGCGATTTTCTAAGATAGACTGGCATAAGCTGACTACACGATACCGCACCGCCCTCCGCATAAATTGTCTGCGCAGCCGCTGCTACAGAGGAAGCACGCTGCAATGCCGCGCTCCCCGGTGCAAAGTACGCCATATCGCCGAGCGTTTCTCGAATTCGGTCGCCAAATCGGGCAATTCCGTCGCCCAAAAATACCACCTTTTGACCTGCTTTCTGTAAGATATCCAAAAGCGAATCAATTGATACAGCGCACGGCTCTGTATGCATCTTTATAACGCCGTTTTCCCATTGATATACAGCCGTATATACTTGGTCACGCCGCGCGTCAAGAATCGGTGCGACAAGGCCGTCACAATGCGGCAGATTATAGGCCAGCGCCAATAACGTCGAAACGCCAATCACCGGCTTGTTACACGCATGCGCCAGACCTTTTACCGTTGCAAGCCCTATGCGTAGGCCGGTAAACGACCCCGGCCCATTCGCCGCAGCGAATAAATCGACCGCTTCCACATCAGTTTCAACCGCCTTTAACAGTGTATCAATCATCGGCAAAAGCGTCTGTGAATGTGTTTGTTTATAATTGATGCTGTATTCGCCAAGTAATACACCATTGTCCAACAGTGCAGCAGATGCGACGTTCGACGAGCTGTCAAGCGCTAAAATTTTCATATGCGCCGCTTCCTTTCAATTGTAATTTCCCTGTAATCGTCGCCTATGACGCTGTCTTTTTTTATCTCAACCAAAACGACCGCTTCTGGAAGTAAATCCGCAATCTTGTCCGGCCACTCAATCAGGCAAACGCCATTGCCGAACAAAAAGTCGTCAATCCCAATGTCGTACATTTCGTCGCTCGAACCAATCCGATACACGTCGAAGTGATAAATCGGGATAGATGCGGGATATTCATTCATTAAAGTAAAGGTAGGGCTGCTTGTATAGCCTTCATATCCAAGCCCTTTCGCCACGCCGGAAACAAATGCGGTTTTTCCTGCGCCAAGGTCACCGCAAAGGCAAACAATATCTCCTTTATGCAGCGTTTTTGCAAATTCTGATGCGATTTGAACCGTTTCTTCCCGGCTGTTTACACGGTACTGTTCCACTTTTCTCACCATTTTCTTTACTTTATCAAAACAGCCCGACAATCTCGCCGTTCGATAAAATATCAATATTTTGTGCCGCAGGCTTTTTCGGCAGTCCCGGCATTGTCATAATATCGCCTGTCTGCACCACGACAAACCCCGCCCCAGCGGATACGCGCACCTCCGACACCGTAATTTTGAAACCCTCCGGCCGGCCCAATAACGCCGGATTGTCAGATAGCGAGTACTGTGTTTTTGCAACACAAATCGGTAGATTATCAAAGCCCAAATCCGTTAGCATTTTTATTTGTTTTTTTGCTTTCGCGGTATAGACAACACCGCTCCCACCGTAGATTTCCCGTACTAATGTCAAAATTTTATCTTCTATACTGCTATTTACGTCGTAAATCGGCGCAAAATGCGATTGCTTTGTATCAAGCGTATCCAGCACACACTGTGCAAGCTCAACACCACCTTCGCCGCCTTTTGCAAACACCTCACTGCGCGCGCACGGCACATCCATTTTTTCACAAAGCGCTTGTACCGAAGCAATTTCAGATGCCGTATCCGTATCAAACACATTAAGCGCAACGACGACCGGAAGACCAAACTTCTGCATATTTTCGATATGTTTTTGCAGGTTTGGCAGCCCCTTTTGCAGTGCCTCAACATTTTCTGCTTTTAACTGATATCCTGCAACTTTTTTCAAAACTCCGCTGTAATATGCCGGAATAAAATTCTTCTCGGAAATTCCTTTTTCTACAAGATATTCATACATTGGAATAGTAGCAAACATATCCAACTGTCCTGGTCGGGTAAATACTGCCTTTCTTCTGTTCAGATCCTCCAGTTGCTTTTTCTTTTTAAAGGTATATTCTTTGTTCTGGAAAAAAGTTTCACACTCCGGGCACAAACTTTCATATACCTTTTTCTCATTTTCTTCAAATTCATATCCTGCCAGGTCAATATAATATCCGATCGCATTTTTCTCTTCTTCCTGCGTATATTTCGGTATATAAGAGCACCAGATATCCGGTTCTATGATATCCAGCAATTCATCGTCATCTTCTTCCGTATCTTCATCGTACTGAAATACCTGATCAATTTCTTTCTTTAATTCCATAAGTTCTCTGTAGACTGCCTTCTTAATGTCCACGGTAAACGTATATCTTTCCATGGAACTGTACAGTTTCTCTGCCTTACATCCCAGCTTTTGCATCAAATCTATTACTTTCTGCGTGTAAATGGATTCATCTTCCTTATCAATATCAATTCTGAATTTTGCGTATACTTTCATTTGTTTTTTCTCCTCTAACATTTTTCATGAAACTGTAAATGATTCGCTTTTCTTTTCCAGATCTGCTTCTATCTGGCATATCATCTCTTTTGCTTCTTCCCGGCTGACCTGTTTCTTATCAAAATCCTGATATCCTGTATAAATTCTCTGAAATGGATATGCTTTTTCATCGAGATGTATTCCTATTGGAATCAGATAATCGTACTTACACAATTCTTCTATCGGAGAAGAACACTGGTAGCGTGTAATGTCGTCTTCTTTCATCAGAATATCCAGTACCCACTTCTCGATTTTTCCGGAAGGATGCAATCCTGCGGAACGGACATACATTTCTGTTTCTTCTTCTCCCATATATTCAAGAAGTTGTGTAACTCCACTGTTTTCTCGATCCAGAAGCAGTATCTTGATTGGTTCTTTTTTCTGGATGTATTTTTTAATATCTTCTTTCTGATATTCATATTCCAGGCTGTCAATCGCTTTTTCCAGTCCGGCATTAATTTCTTCCTGGTTGAAAACAGTTCTCATATCCTTAGCAGTCTGAATCGCAGCTGCTTTTACATAATAATCATTGCTATGCTCTAACATATAGAAAAGACGATCAAATCCTTTCTTCCCTCTTGCCAGAATTTTATTTTCCTCATAAAACAGTCTTACCCAGGTCTTTTTTTCTTCTGCCTCCATTGTTTCTGCAAAACGCAGATATGCTCTCATGCTCTTTTCATTCCACGAAAAACAGTTCACCCACACCTGAAAAAAACTCAAAACGGCATACCCCCGCACCCGACTCCTTTTGTCTTCCATCAAATCACGCAGACGACTCAGGCTTCTCCTTGTTCTCCCTATACAAAGAGAATCTGTTGCATCAACACATACCAATTCTGCTTTGTCATATGTCAGGTTATAGAGAAGCCGTTCATTCTCCGGTGTATACCAGCCAACCAGAATTTCTGCTGCCGTCCACCGGACATCCTGTTTTCTGCTTTTGAGACATTTTCGTAAAAACTTCATCTCTTTTTCATTCAGGATCAGGTATTTATCATTCAATTCTTCGATTCTTTTTATTTTTGTTTTTATCACTGTGTCCCCTATTCCCACATATAGTTATGATTCTATTATTCCTATGATGCCTTCTATTATTTTTTATAGGACTACAAAAATCAAAAATCTTCGTAGCCCCATATTTTTAAATCAAACGGCAGTATTTTCTCTCTACCTTGCCTTCATCTGAAGTAACATATTGCAAGATACCACCTTTTTCGTTGAAAATCATGCTAAAATCCAACTCTTCAAGATACTTTTCTAGATACACGGCTAATGTTTTCATTTCTCCTGCATAAAAGCAATCTTTAAACCAGCCATTACTTCCAATCATATAACCCTGAACTTTGTTGTCTGCTTTTTTCAACTCATTCTTAAATTCTTTTTCAGATATCGCTTTTACTGTATTTTTGTTTAATATTTCCGGTCTTTTCGCCAAAAATTCCCAAAAAGCTTCTTTTTCATTTTTACGATATCCCTGCTTTAATTTTTTCCTGCATCGTTCCTGATATTGGGAAATTATATACCTTTGAAGTACAAATTTCTCTGCTTCCTCATCCCTAATACAAAGCAAAACTTCACCCTCTTTTATCCATTTTTCCAGAGGATATCCACAATAAAACAGTGCCAGCATTTCTTCACTGTTTTTACAGAAATAATCTTTATCAACATGAAGCATGTAGCATTTTTTCTTTTCAATCCACGTAATGCTTATTTCATATAATTTCGTTTTCCCGTAAATCAAGCCTGCAAATAAAAAGTCAAGGCTAAATTGAAGAACATTGAAAATTTTATACAGGTTGAAA
>URQR01000056.1 GCA_900550065.1 uncultured Eubacteriales bacterium
TCATACGGCGCGACCACCGGCTCTACGCTCGTTTGCTCAAAGCCCAAATCGGCTAAGTGCAGCACATCTTTTGCAAAGTCTAAGTTATACGCTGTAAACGTGCCGCGCACGTAGTAGTTGTCCTGCCCGCGTGACTGGGCAATATCTTGAAACTTCGGCACAATGCTGTCGTAGCTGCCGCTGCCGTCTACGCGTACGCGCACGCGGTCGTTGACCTCCTTTGTGCCGTCAATGCTGAGCACAATGTTGGACATATTTTCGTTTATGTACGCCTTTTTCGCCTCATCGAGCAGCAGCCCGTTCGTCGTAATCGTAAAGCGAAAGTTTTTTCCGTGTTTTGCGCCCTGCTTTTTGGCGTATTCAGTAATTTCCTTCACAACGCCAAAGTTCATCAACGGTTCGCCGCCGAAATAGTCGATTTCGATATTCTTGCGCTTACCAGAATTTTGTATCACAAAGTCGATTGCTTTTTTACCCACCTCGGCCGACATCATCGACCGGTCATGGTGAAAGCTGCCCGTATCGGCAAAGCAATACTTACAGCGCAGGTTGCAGTCGTGCGCAATATGCAGGCACATCGCCTTGACGACCGAGCGCTTCTCTATATTTTTCGCATACTCCTCGTAAATGTCCGTCGTATACAGCAAATCTGCGTCTGCAAGGCCGCGGATTTCGTCGTATGCGCCGCAAATCTCGTCTTTCGTGTACTTACCTGCAAGGGCCGACAGCAGCCCCTCCGGGCATGTATCACTGTTTATAAAGTCCTGTCCAAAGTACGCCACCACGTCATAGGCCGTGTCGTCGAGCACATGCACCGCCCCGCTGAACACGTCGAGCACAATATTTTTCCCAAGCAATTGATAATAGTGTATCATTTCTAAAAACCCTCTTACTTCAACATTTTTCGCAAAATAGCCAAAAAGGAAAGGGGCATTTTTATGCCCCTTTGCCAGCAGTTCCAACTAAAAAAGCCTATTTGGAAAGCCTTTCACACTTCTGGTTCGCAACTGTGCACGACGTCTTGCATGCCGACTGGCACGATGTCTGGCACTCGCCGCAGCCGCCCTTTGCCGCAGATGCCTTCAGCGTTGCGCCATTTAATGTTTTAATATGCTTCATTGTTGATTCCTCCTAAAATGATTCAAAAATTTTACTTTGTTCTATTATATACCGGATACCATACTTTGTCAAGCACGGATCAACGCGCTGCATTGGTTTAAAATATTGTTTAATACATATTTATCAAGCGCGCAGACCGGCAAAAACGGCGCCGGTTCAGCCGCACCTTCTCCAATGTGCCGCTCAAACCACGCCACATCGTGCCACGCGCCGCGCTTATACCCCGTCTTATGGTAAACGCCAAGCTTTTGAAAGCCCATCGCTTCATGCAGCTTCTCACTGTTTTCGTTCGGCACGGTCACGCCGCCGTATACATTCCGTACGTTTTGCAGGCGCAAAATATCAATCAACGCCGTATAAAACGCTTTGCCAATCCCCATGCGTAAATAGTCTTGCTTTAGATACACCGACAGCTCCGCGTTCCAGCCATATGCAGCCCGCTCCTTTTGCCGGTGCGCATAGGCATAGCCAACGAGCCGGCCATCTATCTCGCAAACGAGATACGGGTACTGGGCGCTAAATTCGCGGATACGCTGAGTAAACGCTGCAAGTGAGGGTACCTCACACTCAAATGTAACCGCCGTATCGCGAATATACGGCGTATAAATCTCTAATATCTGCGCCGCGTCCGTCTCCTGAACAAACCGCAAGACCGCTTTTCCCATCCTGTACACTTCCTATTTCCGCGCGAGCACATCGCGCACACGTGCGACAATATGCGGCGCGCTTAATTCATACAAATCGAGCAGCTCCGCCGGCTTGCCCGAGCAGCCGAACTTGTCCTTTACGCCGACAATTTCCATCGGCACAGGACGCTTCGCCGCCAAAACCTCCGCCACCGCGCTGCCAAGACCGCCGATTACACTATGTTCCTCGACACAAACAATTGCCCCGGTTTTCTGCGCTGATTCAATCACAAGCGCCTCGTCGACCGGCTTCACCGTCGACATGTCGATAAAGCGGACGCTCACACCCTGCGCGCGCAGCTCATCGACCGCTTTTACCGCTTCGTGCAGCAAAAGCCCCGCCGCAATCACCGTTACGTCCGTCCCTTCCTGCAAAATACGTCCTTTGCCAATTTCAAACTCGCCGTATTCCGCCTCGTCAAACAATACCGGCATCGCCAGCCGCGACAGGCGCAGATATGCCGGCTTATCGTAGTCCGCCAGCGCGCGCACAGCCGCCTTCGCCTCCGTCGCGTCCGCCGGCGAAACCACCGTCATGCCCGGAATGGCACGCATTAGGGCCACATCCTCCACACACTGGTGCGACGCGCCGTCCTCGCCGACCGTCACGCCGGCGTGCGACCCGACAACTACAACGTTGAGCGCCGGATAGCCGATTGAATTCCGAATCTGCTCATAGGCGCGCCCTGTTGCAAACATCGCAAAGCTCGCGGCGAACACCTTTTTCCCGCACGAAGCAAGCCCTGCCGCCGTCGCCATCATATTGCCCTCCGCAATACCACAGTTGATATGCCGCTCAGGGTACTCCTTTCCAAACAGCGCCGTCATGGTCGAACAGCTCAAATCCGCATCCATAACTACAATATCCTCGCGTCCGCCAATGCGCGCGAGCTCCTGCCCGAAGGCGAGTCTTGTCGCAATACTCTTTGCCTCTGCCATTATGCCTCACCCTCCAATTCTGCAATCTGTGCGTCAAGCTCCGCTGCCGCCGCCTGATACTGTGCTTCGTCCGGCGCGACACCGTGCCAGCCGGCCTGCCCTTCCATAAAGGAAACGCCCTTGCCCTTGACTGTTTTGCATACGATTGCCGTCGGCTTGCCCTTTGTGGCCTTTGCCTCCTGCACCGCGCGCTCAATTTCAGTAAAATCGTGCCCATCTATCTCAATTACATGCCAGCCAAACGCCTCATATTTTTCCCTTATCGGCGTCGGGTTCATCACCTTTGTCACTTCACCGTCAATTTGCAAACCGTTGTTGTCAACGAACAGCGTCAGGTTGTCAAGCCCGAAGTGGGGCGCAAACATCGCCGCCTCCCAAACTTGCCCCTCTTCGAGCTCTCCGTCGCCCGTTACTGTGTAGACGCGGTAGTCTTTTTTATCGATCTTTGCCGCGAGCGCCATACCGTTTGCCGTACTGACACCCTGCCCAAGCGAGCCGGTCGACATATCGACGCCCGGAACGCGCTTCATGTCGGGATGCCCCTGCAGAAAGTGCCCAATTTTGCGCAGATTCGACATTTCCTCCGGCGCAAAAAAGCCGCGTTCCGCCAGCGTGCCGTACAGCCCCGGCGCACAATGCCCCTTCGATAGCACGAACCGGTCGCGGTCCGGGTCGTTCGGATTTTTCGGGTCCACCCGCAGCTCTTCAAAGTATAAGTACGTCAAAATGTCCGCGACGGAAAGCGAACCGCCCGGATGCCCCGACTTAGCGTGGTACACCCCCGTTATCGCGTTCTTTCTCACTCTGGCCGCAATGATTTGAAGCTCTTTTACTCTGCCACTGTCCATAAACCTGTTTTTCCCCCTTAAAATTGATCACAAAACACATCTATATAAAAACATTTCATTGTTCTTGTGCCGCCTCAAATGCAAGCGTCATCACCTCACGCAGCCGCTCGGCGCGCCCACTAAGGTACAAAAACCCCAATAGCGCCTCAAACCCGGTCGCCATCCGGTACTGCGCCACGTCGGCGTTTTTCGGCACAGTCGCCGACTTTGCGTTCCTGCCGCGCTTGTATACAGCAATCTCTTCTTCCGAGAGCTTGTCCAAAATTGCGTGTATGCTGCCCGCCTGTGCAGCGGCCTTCACATAGTGAATCGCCAGCTTATGCAGTTTATTGGCCTGCAAATTCCCTTTCTGCATCAAGCGCGTACGCACATACAGCTCGTACACGCCGTCGCCCACGAACGCAAGCGTGAGCGGCGAATACAAGTTCGGCTGCTCTATTGTTTCATCCGGTATATAAGGCATTGCCCCACCCGCTTCTTTTTTGCGCCGCCGCGCAAAGATTATTTTTTGCTCCATGTTACGCCGTTGGGCGTATCCTTTAATATAATTCCCATCTGCGTCAACTTGTCGCGAATCGCGTCCGCCGCCGCAAAATCCTTGTTCTTGCGCGCCTCGGTGCGCTGCGCAATCAGCGCCTCGACCTCGCTGTCGAGCGTGTCCTCTTCCCGCTTTTGCAGAACGCCCAAAACGGACGCAAGCTCCATAAACGTCTGATGCGCAAGCTGCGCCGCCTGCTTCGACGGCTGCTGCGCCGCGTCGAGTGCGCTATTAATCGTTCTGGACAAATCAAACAGCGCCGCCAGCGCACCCGCTGTATTGATATCGTCGTCCATCGCCGCGCGGAATTCGTCCTTGATACGGCCGACCGCTTCTGTCAGCGCGCTGTCCGCTGCTGTTTCACCGCCGTCCGCCGCGTTTTCGAGGAAGAACTCTACCTTTTCACGGCAGTTGTAGAGCCGCTCCAGCGCGTTCTGCGCCTGCGCTAATAAATCGCGCGAAAAGTTGATCGGGCTTCTATAGTGCGCGCTGAGCATAAAGAAGCGGATTACCTCATAGTCAAACTCTTTTACAATGTCGCGCACGGTAAAGAAGTTGCCCTTCGATTTACTCATTTTTACATTATCAATATTAATATAGCCGTTGTGCAGCCAGTAGTGTGCAAAGGGCTTACCACTCGCAGCCTCGCTCTGCGCAATCTCGTTTTCATGGTGTGGAAAGATCAAGTCCTTGCCACCGGCATGGATGTCAATCGTCTCGCCCAAGTACTTGGTCGCCATGGCTGAACACTCGATGTGCCAGCCGGGCCGCCCCATCCCCCACGGGCTCTCCCACGCGGGCTCTCCGGGCTTTTGCGCCTTCCAAAGCGCAAAGTCCATCGCGTCGCGCTTACGCTCGTCCACGCTGATGCGCGCGCCCGCCTCTAAATCCTCAAGCGGCTGATGTGACAGCTTGCCGTAGCCGTCGAATTTCTTCGTGCTATAATATACATCGCCGTCAACCTCGTACGCATACCCTTCTTCAATCAGCTTCTGCACCAGCGCAATAATTTCCGCAATATTTTCCGTCGCGCGCGGGTGCACCGTCGCTTCTTCAATGCCGAGCCCCTTCGCGTCGATTTCGTACTCGCCGATAAAACGGTCGGCCAACTCCTTGACCGTAATACCCTCCTCGTTTGCGCGCTTAATCATCTTGTCGTCGATGTCGGTAAAGTTTTGAACAAACTTAACCGTGTAGCCGCAGTACTCAAAGTACCGCCTAAGCGCATCGAAAACGATAAACGGGCGTGCGTTTCCAATATGGAAAAAGTCGTACACCGTCGGCCCGCAGGCATAAATCTTAACCTCGCCGGGCTTCATGGGCTTAAATTCTTCTTTTTGCCGTGTCAGGGAATTGTATAATTTCATAGTACATCTCCTATTTTCAAAACTTTTGTATCGTATTCACACCTCAGTGCTGTCTTGATTCATTAAATTCTTTTGCTCATCCTCTGTAAGCCGCTTCTCCAGCGTCTCGAGCTTTACAAGCAGCTTGCACAGCTCCATGCTCACCGGGTCGGGCATATGAATCTGGTCTAAGTCGACCGACGCCGGCGCAACGCGCACCTTGCCGCGCTTCACGACGCGCGCCGGTACGCCTACACACGTTGAATCCGGCTCCACCTCCGACAAAACGACGGCGTTTGCCGCGATTTTCGAGTTGTCGCCCACCTTGAACGGGCCGAGTACCTTCGCCCCTGCACCAACCATCACGTTATTGCCAAGCGTCGGGTGACGCTTGCCCTCGTCTTTTCCTGTACCGCCGAGCGTCACGCCCTGATAAATTGTACAGTTGTCTCCAATCTCCGCCGTCTCGCCAATTACAACGCCTGTTCCGTGGTCAATAAACAGCCCGCGCCCAATTTTTGCCCCCGGATGTATCTCAATCCCGGTCCAAAATTTGCCCGTCTGTGACACCCAGCGCGCCATAAACTTCATGTTGTGCTTATAAAACCAGTGTGCCAGGCGGTAGTACAGGATTGCGTGCAGGCCCGGGTACAACAGAAAAACCTCGAAGCCGTTGCGGGCCGCGGGGTCGCGCTCTAATATCGATTTGATGTCATACCGAAGGTTTGAAAACATCGGTGCCTCCTTACCTGCGCCCTGTAATGAAATCCCACGTTTTTATCACATAAATATCATACATAACTGTAATAAATTTATTATATATTTAAAATGACAATCCGTCAATAGGGCCGCCGCGCTTTGGTTTGTGTTTTTTTCACCTGACTACGGCCCGTTCGTGAAATTTTACAGGAAGAAACCTATTTTTTTGTGCTTTATATTGCTATTTTATGCGCTATCCGATATAATGTGAAATAAAGGAGGGGTTTATATGAATTATTATGGCGGCTATGGCAGCGGCTACGGCGGTTATGGCGGTTACGACAGGTATGGCGGCTTTGATTTTGACGCCGGCTCAATGTCGGGTATGGAAAACGCTGCGCTTGGGTTTGTTTTCACCTTTGTCGCAATTTTCTACCTCGTTATGCTTGCCTATGTAATAACAAATTATGTAATACGGGCGCTTGGTCTGCACCGCATTGCAAAAAACAGCGGCGTGGAGAACGCGTGGCTCGCATGGATTCCACTTGCCGACCTGTATCTGCTCGGTAAGGTCACCGGCGACGTGTCGCTTGGAAACCGTAAGCTCAAGAATACAGCTCTGTGGCTGCTTCTTGTCCCAATCATTGGCGGCGTCATTTCAGTGCTTTTTTATTTCGGGATAATCATCTCGGTTGTCGTCGCGGGGGTAAGCGCATCCGCAGCGGGCAGCGCAGCAGCCATCATAATGCCGATTGTGATATGTATTTTGATGTTTTCTGCTTTTCTCGTTGTCGTGCTTGCGGCTTCGCTGTTCTACTATCTTGTTTATGGTATGGCATACTATACGCTCTGCACAAAGTTTAAAGAGAGTACGCACAGCGTATTTTATACGCTTATGGCGCTGTTTGTTCCGCTTGCCGACGCGATAATAATGCTGAAACTGTCAAAGACGGCGCCGGTTGTTTCGCCCACGGCAAGTCCATACAATTACGAACCATTTAATAACGATACTACGAATATGGGGGAATAAAATTATGTATTCATCACACGCACTCGCGGCAGCGGCCGGCGCAGTAGCTGTAGTCGCTATTGTTTTTAGCTTAATTGCCGCGCTTATCGGTATTGCATTTTACGTGTTTTCATCACTTATGTTCTACAAGCTTGCGCAAAAACGCGGCGTAGACCATGCATGGCTCGCGTGGATTCCATATGGAAACCTGTATCTGCTTGGGCAGATTGCAGGGCCGATGAACCTGTTTGGAAAATTACGCATCGAAAAAACAGGCCTTGTCCTGCTTTTAGCGCCGTTGGCGCTCTGGGCGGCAACATTAGTTTTAGGCATGCTGGCCCTAATTCCGTTCTTAGGAATTATTTTCGGTATTATTGCAGGCGTGCTCTCTTTTGTGGGGCCGCTGGCGTTGCTTGTGCTGAATTTATGCGTGCTTTACCGCATTTATTCGCCGTATCTGCCGAAAAATACGGTGCTTGTTTACACGCTTGTTTCAATCCTTACTGTAACAATTCCATTCTTTATTTACAGTATTCTGAAAAAAGAACCAATCAGCCAGCCGTATGACTTTACATTTTAATGCATACAGTAATAAGAAAAGAAGCGGCATATGCCGCTTCTTTTTTCGCGCCTCAAACGCGGTGTTTATTCCTCCGCGTTTAACCCACAGCATTTTTTATACTTTTTCCCGCTCCCGCACGGGCACGGGTCGTTGCGGCCCACCTTCTGCTTTTTCTTCACAGGCTGCTTTTTCACCGTGTCGTCGCCGCCGTGGCTCGCCGCCGTCGGGTTTGCCACCTGCTTACGCTCGAGCGAGTCGGACGCCGGCACCGCGCCGAGCACGTACTTCGCCGTTTCATGCGAAATATTCGCCAGCATCTCATCGTACATATCCGAGCCCACAATACGGTACTCTACCACCGGGTCACGCTGTGCATACGCATTTAAGCCAATTCCGTTTTTGAGCTGGTCCATATCGTCGATATGGTCCATCCACTTTAAGTCAACCACGCGTAGCAGGATAACACGCTCCAGCTCGGCCATGTTCTCGCCGAACACCTCCTGCTGGTGCGCCATGCGCTCCTGCGCAAAGCCTTCCAGCCGCTCGCGTACATCCGCCTGCGTAATGCTATTTAGTTCGTCATACGTCAGTTTAAAACTGTCCGGCGGCGCAAAGAACGTTGCGCTCGCGTAAGCCGACAGGCCTTCTAAATCCCAATCGTCCGGATTCGGCGCGCTGGCATAGCTATTTACTGCATAGTCAATTGTCTCGTCAATCATATGCAGAATCGATGCATGTAAATCCTCTCCGTCGAGCACCTTCTGCCGCTGCGAGTAAATCATCTTGCGCTGCTCGTTCATAACTTCGTCGTACTGGAGGACATGCTTTCTAATATCAAAGTTGCGTCCTTCCACCTTCTTCTGCGCGTTTTCAATTGCGCCGGAAAGCATTTTTGCTTCAATCGGCTGATCGTCTTCAATGCCGACGCGCTCAATCATCGCGCCAATCCGCTCCGAGCCGAACAGGCGCATCAAATCATCCTCAAGCGAGAGGAAAAACTTCGACGCACCGGGGTCGCCCTGACGCCCGCTTCGTCCGCGCAGCTGGTTATCGACGCGCCGCGACTCGTGCCGCTCTGTACCAATGACAAACAGGCCGCCCGCCTCGACAACTGCTTCCGCCTCCGGGCGGATTTCATTTTTATACTTTTCGTTTAACTCCTGAAATGTCTTACGGGCATTTAAAATTTCCTCATCCGTCGTGTCGGAATAACCCGTCGACTCTGTAATTAACTCCTCAGAAAAGCCGAGCCGCCGCATCTCGTGCGTCGCCATGTGCTCCGCGTTGCCGCCGAGCATAATATCCGTACCACGGCCGGCCATGTTCGTTGCAATCGTAACCGCGCCCTTTTTGCCCGCCTGCGAGATAATCTCCGCTTCTTTTTCGTGGAACTTCGCGTTTAAGACCTCGTGCTTGATGCCTTTCTTTTTAAGCAGACCGCTGATAATCTCCGATTTTTCAATCGACACCGTACCAACCAGCACCGGCTGCCCCTTTTCGTGACACGCGATTACCTGGTCAACAATGGCGTTATACTTACCCGCTTCGTTTTTATAAACCGCATCGTCATAATCCTTTCTAACCATCGGCTTATTGGTTGGAACAGCAACAACATCGAGCTTATAAATCTGCTGGAATTCCTGCTCCTCCGTCTGCGCAGTACCGGTCATACCGGAAAGCTTGGTGTATAAACGGAAGAAATTCTGGAACGTAATGGTCGCCAGCGTTTTCGACTCGTTCTCGACCTTAACATGCTCTTTAGCCTCAATCGCTTGGTGCAGGCCGTCAGAGTAGCGGCGGCCGAACATCATACGGCCCGTAAACTCGTCAACAATGATTACTTCTCCGTCCTTGACCACGTATTCGCGGTCGCGCTTCATCACGCCATGCGCCTTAATCGCCTGATTGACATGATGGCTGATAAGCATGTTGTTCGGATCCGACAGGTTCTCAAGCTGGAAAAACTCCTCCGCCTTTTTGATACCCTTTGGCGTCAGCGTGGCCGTTTTCGCCTTTTCATCTACGATATAATCCGCGTCGATATCCTCGTCTAATTCCTTATCATCCGTCTGTTTTACATATTTTACCGACAAGCGGCGCGCAAACGTATCCGTCAGCGTGTAAAGCTGGGTCGACTTCCCGCCCATGCCGGAAATGATAAGCGGCGTACGCGCTTCGTCAATCAAAATTGAGTCCACCTCGTCGATAATCGCGTAGTTCTGTCCGCGCTGTACCATCTGGTCCTTCTGAATAACCATGTTGTCACGCAGATAGTCAAAGCCCAGTTCGTTGTTTGTCGCATAGGTAATATCCGCCGCATAGGCCGCTTTGCGGTCCTCCGGCTCTAAGTCGTGCACAATCAGCCCGACGCTCAGCCCCATAAACCGGAACACCTTGCCCATCCACTCGCTGTCGCGCTTTGCAAGATAGTCGTTGACCGTTACGATGTGTACGCCTTTGCCCGACAGGGCGTTTAAATACGCCGGCAACGTAGACACGAGCGTTTTACCTTCACCTGTTTTCATCTCGGCAATCCGCCCCTGATGCAGGATGACCCCGCCGAGCACCTGTACATAAAAGTGCTTCATACCGAGTACGCGCCACGCGGCCTCGCGCACCGCAGCAAACGCCTCCGGCAAAATATCGTCCAGCGTTTCGCCCGCCGCGAGCCGGCTTTTAAACTCGTCCGTTTTAGCGCGCAGCTCCGCGTCGCTCAACTTCGTATACGCCTCGTCGTACGTCATAACCTTTTTCGCAATCGGCACAACGCGCTTGATTTCCCGGTCGGAATATGTGCCGAATATCTTCTCAAAAACATTCATCCAGTTTCACCTCAAATTCAGTTTTCCTTTCTGTGCCGCGTCCTATACGCATGCTGCAAAAGGAATCGCCGTCCGTCTGTCAAATTTTTACCTATTAAAATGCAAACGGCAACAGACACATTATATCACCAAACAAATAGCTTGGCTATAGCTAAATGTAAATTCTTTGTAAATTAATCGGCCTGCAAACGTGAAAAGTCTGCGGCCCCCAGAATAATAACAACTTTTTTACATAATAATTAAGTTATGGACTTTTTTTTAAATAGTGGTATAATATACGCAAGAGCGAAACTCTTGC
>URQR01000057.1 GCA_900550065.1 uncultured Eubacteriales bacterium
CACGTCAAAGTCGCTGTCAAGCCCAAACAGGCCGAAGCATCCGCTCACGATAACCGCAACAACGATTAGCGCCCCTACTAAAAACGTTATGAGAAATACCTTTAAAAATATCTTTAATCCTCTGCTCACGATGCAACCTCCTTATTAGTTGCCAAATGAAATGCTCTATAGAAAAATGGCTATACCATATTATCATACAGTATAGCACAAAAAAATGAAGCAATTGTTACAAAAATATTAAATATAAAAATCTGTTCTCTTATACAGGCTTTTCTGTTATACGGCCCTGCTGCCGTTGACCCAAACGCCGCAAACCTTTGCATAAAAATCGACCGGATGGCGGTCAAGAAGCACAATATCCGCGTCTTTTCCGACCCTCAGAGAGCCGACGCGCGAGTCAATTCCACAATTATTTGCCGCATGAATCGTAATTGCCCGCAGCGCGGCGTCCTCGTCCATGCCATTTTTTACAGCGAGCGACGCGCAGAGCGGAAGGAATTCGATTGGAACGACAGGGTGGTCGGTAATAATTGCGATATCAAGTCCTGCATCCGACAAAATTTTATAATTTTCAAAGCTGGAATTACGCAGCTCAATTTTACAGCGTTCACACAGCGCGGGACCGACCATAAGCGGCAGCTGCTCCTCCTTTAATATATCGCAAATCAGGCTGCCCTCCGTCGCGTGCTCAATCGTAATATTAATATCAAACTCTTTTGCAATCCGGATTGCGCTCATGATATCGTCCGCACGGTGCGCGTGTACCTTTGCCGGAATTTCTTTATTTAAAAGCGGGAGGAGCGCCTCGAGCTTTATGTCGTAATCCGGCTTATCGTTGTCCTCCGGCGCGGCTTCATAGTCGCGCTTTGCCTGCCGGTATTCGGCGGCCTTAAACAGCGTTTCGCGCAAAAGCGCCGCCATACCCATCCGTGTTACAGGCGTCTGATTTTTAGAATGGTATGTAGACTTTGGGTTTTCGCCGAGCGCAAATTTCATCGCGAGCGGCGCTTTTAGCAGCATTTGGTCAATGCTGTGCCCACACGTTTTAAGCGCGGCAAACTGTCCGCCAATCACGTTCGCGCTGCCCGGTCCGGTTACGACGGTCGTAATGCCGGCGCGCAGCGCGTCGCCGAAGCAGCGGTCGAACGGATTCACCGCGTCGATTGCGCGCAGGTGCGGCGTGATAGGGTCGGTGTCCTCGTTGCCGTCTGCGCCTTCAAAGTCCATCGAGTCCTCCCACATGCCGATGTGGCAATGCGCGTCAATAAAACCGGGCGCAATGTGTGCGCCCGCCGCGTCAATCACCTCCGCGCCGGGATAGCACGACGCGTCGAATTGTTCCATTGCGCCAACGCCGGTAATCTTTCCGTCTGCAAAGCAAATATAGCCGTTTTTGATATCGCCGTCCTCACAGGTATGAAGATAGCCATTTTTGATAATCGTGGTCATAAATCTTCCCCTTATTCCGATTTTAAGATATAGTCAATCGCCGCGTTTGCGGCTACCGCGCCGTCCGACGCGGCGGTGATAATTTGCCGCAATGGTTTTTGCCGGATATCGCCCGCAGCAAACACGCCGTCAAGGCTCGTGCGCATTGATTCATCTGTGATAATATAGCCGCCTTCGTCACAGTCGAGCTGGTCTAAAAACAGTTTATTTTCCGCGATTGTTCCAACCGCTACGAATAAACCATTTACCGATAGATCAGCTGTCTCGTCCGTTTTGACATTCTTTACTGTAATAGATTCTACACCGCCGTCTGCATCTGTGTTGACACTTGCTACAACGCTGTCATAAACCCGCTTGATTTTATCGCTGCCGTCAAGCTTATCGACTAAAATCTTCGCCGCGCGGTAGCTGTCACGACGATGAATCAGGTACACTTCTTTACAAAAATTTGCTAAAAACAGCGCATCCTCAAGCGCGGTGTCGCCGCCGCCCACAACTGCGACGCTTTTGCCCCGATAAAACGCGCCGTCGCATGTCGCGCAGTACGAGATACCGCTCCCGCGCAGCGCCTCCTCGTTCGACAGACCAAGCGTACGCGGCGTTGCGCCGGTACATAGAATCACCGCTTTTGCGCTGTACGTTTCATCCGCACAGATAATCTTTTTCTCCGCACCTTCCAGTTCAAGCTTTTGTACGTCCTTATTGACAATTTCCGCCCCGAACCGCTTGATTTGCTGTTCCATATTCATCACAAGCTCCGGGCCGGAGATCGGATCGACGAAACCAAGATAATTTTCCACCTCGTAGGTGGTTGCGGCTTGCCCGCCGCAAAAGAGTTTTTCAATCAATATTGTTTTCATACCGCCGCGCAGACAGTACAGCGCAGCGCCAAGCCCTGCCGGTCCGCCGCCGATAATTGCTACATCATACATATATCTTTCCCTCTTTCGTTACTTTAATTTTTTTAACGCAGAAATCTTGTTTTGCGTCTTTGTACTAAAAATTTAATACGAATCTGAAGAAGGCACGATGCGGCGTTTGCCCCGACAGTGACTTCTTCCAAGCACAGAAGCCATGCTTCTGCGCATTTGTACTATAAATGTGAAATGTGGCACAAATCCAAAGAATTGTGTTCCTGCGCAGCAGGAAGAGGGGCGGCGCCCCGATAACAATTCTTCTAAGCGCAAAAGCTCCGCTTTTGCGTATATTATAGCATAACCTATGCGGCAATGCACGAAAAATTTTACATTGCGGCAAGGATTCTTTATAGTATTTCCGCTTTCTTTGTGTAAATACGTGGAAAAAAGGGACATCCTGCGGCGGGTAAAAAAATTTTTCTCACGGGTTTATGCTTGTATTGTTGCACAATCTGTTGTATAATGATTAGCATGGGGTTTAAATATGAGGTGATGGTGGCTTACATGATACTTGATTTTATCATAAAATTTGTTTATAATGGGCTCTTAGCGCTGGTGATTGGGGTATTAAGCGCTGTAATTGGGAACTTTATCCCGCGGGAGCGTATCCATTATGACCGCTTTCCGTTTCGAGAGTACCGGTTTGAGCGGGGCGGTAAGCTGTACCAACTGTTTGGCATTGAGCGCTGGAAGCTCAAGCTGCCGGATATCAGCGAATACATAAAAAGCGTGTTTCCGAAAAAGGTTGAGCCGGAAGCGGCAAAGGACAGCCGCTATTTTGCCCGGTTTGCAAAGGAAACGTGCGTGTCCGAGCTTGTGCATTTTGCGCTGATTTTGATTTCTCCGGTCTATCTTGTGCTAAACTGGGATCCGGAGTGGGGTGTAGCGGTCATGCTGATTGACATTGTGGTGAATATCCCCTTTATCATGGTACAGCGGTATAACAGGCCGCGCCTTGTGCGCGTGGCCGAGCGCGGCAGCAGACACCATACGCTCTGTGGGCAGGGGAAGCCTGTAGAGGAAAAGGTGTAGGATTTATAGATCAGGGCTTTATGGGGTGGAATACTTTTTTTAGCGGTGAATCCAAAGAAAGGCATGGTCTTAGGTAAATGCAGATTTTGTACACAGTTATTTATGTCATCGGCACATGCATGATGATTGCTTTGTATGCGTATGGCTTCTTCTATTTATATACGGCGTTGCACGCATATAAAAAAGTTCCGAAGATAAAGGAAAGCGAAATTAAAAAACGGTTCGCGGTGCTGATTCCCGCGAGAAATGAGGCCGGCGTTATTGGTGCGCTGATTGCTTCATTACAAAAACAGAAATACCCAAAAGAGTTATATGATATCATTGTGATTCCGAATAATTGTACGGATAACACCGAACAGGCCGCGGCGGAGGCGGGCGCAAAAATCATGAAGTGCCGCGGCAGCGTCAAGTCGAAGGGCGAGGTGCTCTCCGACATATTTGACCAGTTAATCCATATGAGTGAGAGCGAATATGACGCGGTGCTGATTTTTGACGCCGATAATTTGGTACATCCGGAATTTATTGCGAAGATGAATGATGCGCTGATGAGCGGCGCAATGGTGGCGCAGGGCTACAGGGACAGCAAAAATCCTTCAGACACATGGGTTTCGGGGTGCCACAGCGTTTATTATTATATCGTAAACGGCTTTTTTAACCGGGCGCGTATGGCGCTGGGGTGGTCGGCTGCGCTCAACGGCACGGGCTTTATGATTTCGACGCAGCTTTTAAAGGAGCATCCGTTTGAAACGTATTCCATGACGGAGGACATCGAATACAGCTCTATCGTAATTTCCAGATATAAAGAGAAGATTATGTGGGTGCCGGACGCGGTGACTTATGACGAGCAGCCCTTGCTATTTTCCGAGTCGGTGACGCAGCGCCGCCGGTGGACGGTCGGTACGGTACAGTGCTTTAAACGGTATGCACGTACGCTGCTGAAAAACACGTTTAAAGATAAAAATATGTCCTGCCTTGATATGTTCGTACTCTACAGTGCGCCATATATGCAGATTGCGGGCCTTGTGCCGGTATTGATGACAGTAGCGGCGTTTATCCATATGACGGTTTTGAGTATTGCCGAGCAGTATTTGCTGCTGTTCTTGGGCGGATCGATTTTAAGCACGCTGGGATGCTATGCCGCGACGATGATTGCAGTCTGTCTTGTGCTCAAGCTGGAACATAAGCCGATTAAACCGCATTGGAAGGCGATTTTCGGGTTTGGAATCTTTCTTTTGAGCTGGCTCCCAATCGGGATTTGGGCGCTGATTCATCCGAAGTGTCATTGGCGTGAAATTAAGCATACGAGAAGTGTGGACTTAGACGAGCTGATGAATGGCTGAGGCGGTGAGCTACATTGGGGAAAGAAATATCTGAAATGACTTTGGAAGAGCTGTGGGAACTGTTTCCTATCATTTTGTCCGAGCACAGGGCCGAGTGGAGCGATTGGTTTGAAGAAGAACGCGCCTTGCTTCGTGCGCTTCTGCCTGCGGCGGATACTGCACGAATCAGCCATATTGGAAGCACGGCCGTCAGTACGATTTGGGCGAAACCGACTGTAGATATTTTGATTGAGTTTAAGTGGGCGGACGGTTTACAAGCAGCGGTAGATGCGTTACGGAATGTTGAGGGTTATATTCCAATGTACATGCATAAAACGCGCGCGTCTTTCGTCAAGGGATATACGCTGCAAGGATTTGCACAGCGGGTGTTCCATTTACACTTGCGCGTGTGGGGCGACAACGACGAGCTGTACTTCCGCGATTATTTAAAGGAACATTTTGATACTGCGAGAGAATATGAAGCGTTAAAACTTGGCTTGTGGAAGCAGTATGAACATAATCGGGACGCCTATACGGACGCAAAGGGAAGCTTTGTAAAGGAAGCCACGCGGCGGGCGAAACAGTTGTATGGCGAGAGATATGCCTGACGGCAGTTACAATAAGTGGTGAAAAGCGCGGTCTGTTTAGACGGCGTTTTTTTATATAGTGATTATTATTTTTCCTGTTGTATAGAGCCGCGAAAAATCTTTACAAATAACAGCGGTAATGATATAATCAGAACGAAATCTTTCGGCTTTTAATTTTGTACATTGCAATATTTTTACTGTAGAAGGGGTGCAGCATGAAGCAATACATTAAATTGATGCGGCCGAAGCACTACATCAAAAACCTGCTGTTGTTTTTTCCAATCGTGTTTAGCGGCAGTCTGCTTGATGTATCGCTACTGTTAAAATGCATATATGGTTTTGCAGCGTTTAGTCTGATTACCTCGGTGATATATATTGTAAACGACATCATGGACGCAGAAAACGACAGACAGCATCCGACAAAATGCGGCCGGCCAATCGCTTCCCGGAAAATTACGCCGGTGCAGGCGGGCGTCTTTGCTGTGGTGCTGTTTGTAATCGGCTTGCTGTTCCAGTTTTTTGCGTGCGCGTTTGCGCCGGCGCCGTGGGGACTGTTGCTGGCATATGTGATTCTAAATGTTATTTATAGTCTCGGGCTGAAAAATGTTGTCATAGTGGACGTTGCGATTTTGGTATCCGGTTTTTTAATCCGGGTGCTGTACGGCGCGGTTGTGACGGACATCGCGGTATCAAGCTGGCTGTATTTGACAGTGATTGCACTGTCGTTTTATCTTGCGCTTGGAAAGCGCAGAAACGAGCTTGTACAGAAGGGGGATACCCGCAAGGTTTTAAAATTTTACAGCCACGCATTTTTGGATAAAAATATGTATCTTTGCCTTACGCTGGCGATTGCGTTTTATTCGCTTTGGTGTGTCGACCCGGTGACAATTGCGCATCATGGGCATACGGGTATTATATTTACCGTACCGCTGGTGATTTTGATATGCATGAAGTATAGCTTGACTATAGAGGGTCTATCGGACGGTGACCCGGTTGAGGTGATTTTAAAAGATAAAGTGCTGATGGCTTTGGTCGCGGTTTATGCCGTCACAATGCTGTGTTTGATATATATTTAGACAAATGTGGGATAACGTTTTAACATAAAAACTTGAAACTTCAAAAAAATGAAAAATTATCTTGCATTTACAGTTGGTTTGTGCTATACTAATAATAGTTGTATGATATGAATTGCGGAAGAGTGGGACTTGAGCCCACTCTTTCATATTGTATAGGTGAATTTATCTACAGTGGTAAAGGCGGAAGGAGCGGGCGCAACCATGTCTAAAATCGAACAGTTGACGCAGGAGTTAGCAGAGCCAATTGCAAAGCAAATTGGATGCGAAGTGATTGAGGCGGAATATAAAAAAGAGGGCAGCGACTACTTTTTGCGCGTGTACCTTGACCGCGAGGACGGCGGCGTCGACCTCGACGCGTGCGAGTATGTGTCGCGCCGTTTGGAGGCGGAGCTTGACCGGCTCGACCCGATTAAGGACGCCTATTACCTTGAAGTGTGCTCGCCCGGGCTTGACCGCCCGCTTAAGCGCGACAAGGATTTTGAGCGGTTTCTTGGTTCGGCGGTTGAGGTAAAGTTTTTTGCCGCACATGACGGCAAAAAGGAGCTGGAAGGCACACTTGCAGGGTATGCGGACGGCATGGTCACAGTTGAGTGCGGCAGCGAAACAATAACGTTTCCAAAATCGGAGGCGGCGTATGTCCGTCTGGCGGTTCAATTTTAAATAGGGGAGCAATAAAAATAAATAGACGTGCAGGTCTTTAGAGAGGAATGGTTAAAAAAATGAAGAAAAAGGCGAAAGTCGTAAATAATAATGAGGAGTTTATCCTTGCGCTCAACGCGCTGTGCGCGGAAAAGCAGATTAGCAAGGACGTTTTGATTGACGCGCTGAAAGCGGCGCTCGTTTCGGCGTATAAGCGGAACTTCAATTCCGCGCAAAACGCGATTGTCAACATTGACGAAACGACAGGCGAAATTAAAGTATATGCACAAAAAGAGGTTGTCGAAGAAGTGGAGGAGCCGCTCGAGCAGATTAGCTTAGAGGAAGCGCGCGAAAGAGACGCGGCGTTTGACTACGGCGATATCGTGAATATCGAGGTTACGCCGGCAAACTTTGGGCGTATTGCGGCGCAGACGGCCAAGCAGGTCGTGATGCAGCGAATCCGCGAGGCGGAACGCGGCATAATTATGGACGAATATTCAGACAAGGAAAACGATGTTATTACCGGCGTGATTCAACGGATTGAAAAGGGAAAGGTGTTCTTAGAGGTGTCGAACACGGAGGCGCTTTTGGCGCCCGGCGAGCAGGTGCCCAGCGAGCACTACAACTTTCACGACAGGCTCAAGGTTTATGTGTTAAAAGTGGAGAGCGGCGCGAAAGGCGTACAGATTCTTGTGTCGCGCGCACATCCGGGCCTCGTGAAGAAGCTCTTTGAAAGTGAAGTGCCGGAGATTGCACAAGGGATTGTTGAGATTAAGGGCATTTGCCGGGAGGCCGGGTCAAGAACAAAAATCGCGGTATACTCCAACGACGAAAACGTTGACGCGCAGGGCGCATGTATCGGCGCGCAGGGCCGCCGGGTACAGGTCATCAGCGATGAAATCGGCGGAGAAAAGATTGATATTATTAAATGGAGCGAAGATCCGGCGCAGTACATTGCGGCGAGCTTGAGCCCGTCGAGCGTGGTCAGCGTAGAGGTCGACGAGGCGTCGAAGTCAGCGCGCGTTATCGTACCGGATACGCAGCTTTCGCTTGCAATCGGCAAAGCCGGGCAGAACGCACGTCTTGCTGCAAAGCTGACAGGATGGAAGATTGATATTAAGAGCGAAAGCGGCGCACAGGAGACGGAAACGCTTTAAGCTTTGTGCCGGTGGGTGTTTGTGATATGGAAGAAAAAAGAGTACCGGAAAGAATGTGTATCGCGTGTAGAAAACGGGGGAGCAAGGGCTCGCTTTTGCGCGTTGTTAAAAATAAAAATGGAGCCATTGGGCTTGACTCAACGGGAAAGGCTGACGGACGCGGCGCATATGTCTGCGCGGACGAAGCGTGTATCGCACTGGCGGAGAAAAAAAGCTGCTTACAGCGTGCGTTTCGGACGCAGATAGACAGGGAAATCTATGAGACGCTGCGCGGGGCGGCGCAGGAAAGGGAATAATTATGGCGGATAAGGTATTGTCCATGCTTGGACTAGCGCGCCGCGCCGGCAAGGCGCAGGTTGGAGCGTTCTTGACGGAGCGCGCTGTGCAGGACGGGACGTGCGAGTTGATTGTTTTAGCGTCCGACGCGGCGGAAAACAATAGAAAGAAATTTTTAAGCAGCGCAAAGCATTATAAAATACCGTTGATTGTGTACGGTACAAAGGAGACACTCGCACAGGCACTCGGTAAGGAAAACGCCGTCGCTGTAGCGGTTGTGGACAAAAACTTTGCCAAAGGGGTAATTGATAAATATGAGGCGCTGACACAGCAAGGCATAAAAGCGCCGCCGGCAAAATAAATTTAGTAGTGGGTTAACGGCATGTCCGTTTCTAAATAAACGGCGTACGTTTATATAGATATTTTATACTGCACCAATGCTGGTTAAAGATGGCTTGCCGCCGGCATGGAAAGGGATGGTTGGATATATGTTACAAAAAATAAGGGTACATGAGGTAGCGAAGGACTTAAAGCTGAAAAGCACGGAGCTGCTCGATATGTTTACACAGCACGGTATTACGCTCAAAAACCATATGGCGACGCTCGACGAAAAGCAGCTTAGCCTGATTTTTGAGGTATATACACAAAAGACCGCGCTGCCGGAGGGCGAAGTCGATATGTCTATTTTCGGCGACTTGGTGAAAAAAGAGGAGGCCGCGCCGAAGGAAGCCGCACCGGAACAAAAATTAGAAAAGGCGGTAGAAGACAGCAAGCAGACGGAAAAGCCCGCTGTCGACCTAAATACGCCGATTGAGCGCAAAATGCGCCATGTTGATACGCGCCAAACGGTTGTTGACTTAGAAAAGATGGATACGACGCGTATAGAAGACGAGCTTGTGCCAAAGAATATTAAGGTGGAGCAAACGACAAAGAAGCAAAAGATTAAGAAGCAGTCTCAGCGCCAGCGTGACGGGCGTAACTCGTTTAAAAAGCAGCAGGAGCAGCAGAAGCGTGAACGTCCGAAGCCGCAGCCGATTACGGTCAGCATCCCGGACGAGATTTCCGTCGGCGAGCTTGCAAGCCGGATGAAGAAGTCCGCGACGGAAATTATTAAAAAACTGATGATTTTAGGCGTTATGGCGTCGGTGAGCCAGCTTATCGACTTTGATACGGCGTCTTTGGTAGCCGAGGAGCTCGGCGCAAAGGTGGAACGTGAGATTATTCTGTCTGATGAGGATATTCTTTTAAAAGAGTTTGAAGTTGAAGACAAGGAGGAGGACCTTGCCCCACGTTCGCCGGTTGTTGTTGTTATGGGCCACGTTGACCATGGTAAAACGTCCCTGCTCGACGCAATTCGTGAGACACACGTCGTAGAGGGCGAGGCCGGCGGTATCACACAGCATATTGGCGCGTACCGCGTTGACATTGGCGGCAGGGAGATTACCTTCCTCGACACGCCGGGCCACGAGGCGTTTACGGCGATGCGTGCGCGCGGCGCGCAGGTGACGGATATTGCAATCCTTGTTGTAGCGGCGGACGACGGTATCATGCCGCAGACGGTTGAGGCGATTAACCACGCAAAGGCGGCGGAAGTCAGCATTATTGTTGCAATCAACAAGATTGATAAAGAGGGCGCGAACCCCGACCGGATCCGTCAGGAAATGACCGAATACGGTATCGTACCGGAGGAGTGGGGCGGCGACACGATTTTTGTAGAAGTGTCGGCAAAACAGCGTCAAAACATCGACGGATTGTTGGAGATGGTGCTCCTGACGGCGGACGTAAAGGAACTTAAAGCAAATCCGAACCGTCACGCACAAGGTACGGTAATTGAGGCGCGTCTCGACCGTTCGCGCGGGCCGATTGCGTCCGTGCTGGTACAAAACGGTACGCTTAAGGTAGGCGATATTATCGTTGCCGGTATGACGACGGGTAAGGTACGCGCAATGATGGACGACCGCGGTAATTCTGTCACGGAGGCGGGGCCGTCTATGCCGGTCGAGATTCTCGGCCTGTCTGAAACACCGGACGGCGGCGACGTATTCTACGTTGTAGAGGATGAAAGAAGAGCAAAGTCCGTCGTAGAGTCGCGTAAGTTCAACGCGAAGGAAGAGCACTTCAACGCAAGAAAGGTCGT
Organism: uncultured Eubacteriales bacterium; assembly: GCA_900550065.1. Classification (GTDB taxonomy): domain Bacteria; phylum Bacillota; class Clostridia; order UBA1381; family UMGS1253; genus Aphodoplasma. The sequence continues at coordinate 10,590 of URQR01000057.1, forward strand.
TTCGCTCGATAACCTGTTTGATCAGATTCACGAGGGCGAGATAAAAGAACTGAAGGGTATCATTAAGGCGGATGTACAGGGCTCTGTCGAGGCAGTACGCCAGTC
>URQR01000058.1 GCA_900550065.1 uncultured Eubacteriales bacterium
CGACGTAATTGAAGAAATTAAAGCTTTAGAGGTTGGCGTAAACTGTAACACAGAGGATGAAGCGGCGTATGACGCGTGCCTAATTAGTGAATTTGAAACGATGGACGCGCTTGCGCGCTATCAGGTGCATCCGGAGCACAAAAAAGTATCCGCGTTTGTAAAAGAAGTCCGTCTTGCACGCACGTGCGTTGATTTTGAATTTTAACAGTTAAAACAAAAATTTAAATTAAATAGTATAAAAGCGCACCTCCGGGGAAGAGGGCGCTTTTATACTATTTTTAAGGGGAAATATATGAAGAAGACTTCCTTGTTACGAGTATTAGTATACAGCCTAATTATGACGTGGGTATGAACAAATCAAAAATAAATTTGAAACAATTTACGAACAAAGTAAGAACAAAACAAAAAAACTCCCTTATGGGAGCTTTTTTCATATTTTAATCTACATCATCAATCCGGTAAAATTCGCTCGCCATCCGTATCCCGACCGTAGGGTCGTAAATATTGAGCGTCTTTCCGTCATTGATTACTTCAAATTCATATTCATGCGACACAGCGCCGCTGTTGTGAATCATACGGAAGGTATTTTCGCTCACGATTTCATACCGTTGTTCTTGGATAAGCGGCGCGGCGTTTTCTCTTTCTTCAAAGCGAACCATTGTCCCGTCCGCCAAAAACGACATATACCCCTTACCATTTACGCCAATCGGAACCCATTGGCCCACAAGCGGACTGTCAATCACAACGCCGCCCTCCGGCGTTGGCGTTGCTGTTTCCTGCGCAGCCGGAGAAGAAGTTGGCGCTGGTGTAGGAGCGGGCTGCTGACTGCAGCTGCACAACAGCAGAAGGAGGCTTGCAGCAAAGACACAGACGATACTATATACTTTTTTACGCATCACGCACGCCCTCCGCTTTATTTATACCGCTTATACAGCTCTTCGTAGATATCGTTCCAGCACAAACCCCGCTCGCACAGCATGACCGATAAGTGGTACATCAAATCCGCGACCTCGTACTGGATTTCGTCCTTGCTCGCATTTTTTGCGCCGATGATAACCTCTGCCGTTTCCTCGCCGACCTTTTTTAAGATTTTGTCAATCCCTTTTTCAAACAAATAATTTGTGTACGAGCCTTCCTTCGGGTTGTCCCTGCGGTCTTCTATTACCTTGTATACATCAGAAAAAATACCCGGGTCGGCTGCGTGTTCTGTTTTCACTTCTGTAAGCGACTCGCCCTCCGCTTTCCGGTAAAAACAGGAGTAGTTGCCCGTATGGCACGCCGCGCCCGCCGGCTTTACTTTAAAAATAAGCGTATCCGCGTCACAGTCGACATAGATTTCCTGTATGTACATAAAATGGCCCGAGTGCTCACCCTTGACCCACAATTTCTGCCGGCTGCGGGAAAAAAACGTCGCTTTTTTCGTGTCGAGCGTCATCTGCATCGACTCTTTGTTGACGTACGCGACCATTAGTACCCGGTTTGTATCAATATCCTGTACAATTGCGGGCAAAAGCCCTTTTTCATCAAATTTGAGCGTATCTATCCAGCTCATGTTCTTCGCCATCCTTTATACTATAGTTTTATATTATAAGTTTTTTGTTTTTATAATCGCATCATTGAGGTCGACGCGCCCCGTATAGAGCGCCTTTCCGACAATGACACCGCCAACACCGCTGCCGTTAAGCGCCAAAATATCGTCAAGGCTCCCGATGCCGCCCGATGCAATCACATCAATTTTCGGTACAGCCGCCGCCATATCCTGCATTGCGGCGACATTCGCCCCCGCGAGCGTCCCGTCCGTCGCAATATCGGTATACACAATCGTCGTAACGCCGATATCTTGCATCTGCTTTGCAAATTCGACCGCGCCGCGTGCGCTGACTGTTTCCCAGCCGTGCGTCGCGACGAATCCGTCCTTTGCGTCGATACCGACGACGATTTTTTCCGCCCCGAACCGCGCGACCGCTTCTGCGACGAGGTGCGGCTCTTTGACTGCTATTGTACCAAGTATAACACGGTTTACGCCCCATGACAAGCGTTTTTCAATATCAGAAAGCGTGCGGACGCCGCCGCCCGTCTGTACAGGCAGGTCTACCGCCGCACAAACGGCCGCAATCGCCTTTGCGCTGACGCTATCGCCCGCGAGCGCGCCGTCAAGGTCGACAATATGTAAAAACTCCGCCCCCTGCGCAGCCCACTTTTGCGCCATCGCCGCCGGGTCGTCGCCGTAAACGGTTACGTCGTCGAAGCGTCCCTGATAGAGGCGGACGCACTTCCCGTCCTTGATGTCAATTGCCGGATACAGCTTCATACGCCCGTTCCCTCCTCTTCCATCACTGCTTTCATTTTTTCTACGATAGACAAAATCCGCTCACGCTCCATTTTCATGCTGACGCGGTTCACGACAAAGCGCGCGGAAATGTCGCACACTTCTTCAAGTACGGTCAGCCCGTTTTCGGCGAGCGTTTTACCCGACTCGACGATGTCGACAATGACCTCCGACAATCCCGTCAGCGGCGCAAGCTCGACCGAGCCGTTCAGTTTAATAATTTCGACTGTACGCCCCTTTTCGCGAAAGAAGTAGCTGCGCGCGATGTTTGTAAACTTCGACGCAACACGCAGATTGTTCATCGTTGCTAATTTTTCACGCATTTCCTCCGGCCCGCAGACGCACATCCGGCACTTGCCCACGCCGAGGTCAATCATCTCGTACAGGCTGCGCCCCTCTTCTAAAAGTGTGTCCTTGCCGACAATACCGATGTCCGCCGCGCCGTATTCGACGTATGTCGGTACGTCGCTCGCTTTCACCAAGATAAATTTTACCTTATTTTTTTCGTCCGTAAAGATCAATTTACGCGATTTTTGTTTCATTTCGGAGCAATCGAGGCCGATTTTCAAAAACAAATCCATCGAAATTTCCGCAAGACGCCCCTTTGCGAGCGCAATTGTTAAGTAATTCATAGTACGGCCTCCTTCCCGATTTTTGCTATGTCAAGCGGCGCTGCTGTTCCGTCCGCATACATGATTTCCGCCCCATTTTCCGTCAGGCGAATCGCTGCCGCAATCCCGCGCGCTTTTGTCGCGGCAAGTGCGCTTTGTGCGTCGCCGTAGAAGTTTTCGACACAATAGCCCGCGCCGCGCAGCTTCTGCGCCAGCGCATACGCGGCCGCAAAGTCCGCCCCCATCACCATCAGCGCGTCCGTTTTCGGCGTTACAATCGTTTTTTTCTGCCGCATCAGCGCCGAGAGCACGCGGTTGACCCCAATCGCAATTCCGACCGCGCTCGTATCTTTTCCGAAATTTCCAATTAAGGTGTCATAGCGGCCGCCGCCGCACACCGAAAAGCCCACGTCGTACGTCACGCCCTTGAAAATTACGCCCGTATAGTAGTCGAGGCTTTGCAGCATACCGAGGTCAATTGACACATACTTTTCCAAGCCGCAAGCGCACAAAAGACGATACACCTGTTCCAAATTTTCGAGCGCCGCCGCGCTGCGTGTGTTCAGCTTCGGCGATTTCGCCTGCTCGAGCACCTCGGCATTGCCGAACAAATACGGCATCCGGCACAGGATATCAATAATTTCTGCGTCCGCGTCGTACTTTTTCGCTACCTGTGCGATTGACACCGAATCTTTAAAGTCGATATGTGTGCGGATCCGCTCAAAATCCTCCGCGTCGAGACCGACTTGTTCGGCAAGACCCTTGAAAAACTCTACCTGTCCGATGTCAATTTGAAACTCCTCGAGCCCCGCCGCCAGCAGGGCCGAAATCGTCACCATAATCGCCTCGGCGTCCGCCTCGCACGAGCCGTCGCCAATCAGCTCAATCCCCGCCTGCGTAAATTCGGAGCTGCGCGACGAAGCAGAACCGTTGTAGCGGAACGCGTCCGCCACATAGCACAGCCGCGCCGGCATCGGGCCGTTGTACTTTGTGCCCATGACGCGCGCAATCGAGGTCGTAATGTCGCCGCGCAGCGCGAGGATGCGCCCCTGCGGGTCAAAAAACTTGTAGAGCTTTTCCGGCGAGATGTCGCCGCTGCCGTCCGCGTAGAGGTCGTAGTACTCGAACGCCGGCGTCTGTATTGGGCGGTAGCCGTTTTGGCGAAACGATAGCGCCATTTTCTGCTCGATGGAGCGCTTTGCCTCGCACTCGTCCGGCAAATAGTCCATCACGCCCTCCGGCGTGTGGTATTTTAAATTCAACATGGTTTCACGTCCTATTCGCAATTCATATCTTTATCACATTAAAGTAATAAAGATATTATACCCCCTTGCCGCCGCCCTGTCAAGGAATTTGTGAAAATAATTAAAAATAGTATTACCTGTAGCCTATGAAATTTTATTTTATATTTTATAATGAATCAGTGATATATCACTAACGTTGCAGTTTTAATAATGATAATATTTTTATGAAGTCTTACGCACATGCGTATACACGATTCAATAATTCGTACTATACTAAAAAACAGGAGGGGAATATAATGACAATAAATGAAGCGGTTGCTCACCGAATAAAACAATTGTGCGAAGAGAAAGAAATTCCTATTAAAAAACTTGCTAAGCAATCGGGTATCACAGAAAAAACCATAAAAGATATATTGAAAGCGCCACATAATAGACGCGTACGGATGATTACTATTTTAAAACTATGTAATGCGTTTGGTGTTTCTGCTTATCAATTTTTAAATACGCCGGAATTTGACGCACTGGAACAGGAGGTTGAGTGATTATCAAATAATTATTTATTAATACGCAATATTCATTTGTGTTATACTACTTAAATTGATTAATAGATAATGTATATTTGATTATAAATCAAAGTATATTTTTGCGCTGTGTGGCACAATGAAGCAATAGGGTGCGGTTTCCGATCGCACCGTGGGTCACGAGAGGGCACGGAGGCCCTCCCGTACGAAACTTATTTTTTTGAAAGTTGAATCGATTGGCGCAGGTACCCCCTGTTTTCTTTTAAAAATTGGCTCAAACAATATCCGCCTGCACGAAATACGTCACGAAACGCGCTCCATACGAAAAAAGAAGTAATTTCCATGACAATCATCCGCGCAAAATTGAAAGCAGGACCGTTTTTAAAGTATTGTAAGGTGTGGGACTGAAACATAATATGCGGCAGCTCGTCGTGAAGCATCTGCTCGCAGATGCTTTTTAATACGGGAGAGTCCGTGCTTTTCGCCAGCGCGTCGTAATATGTAAGTGCAATCATCTCAGCGGTTACAAGGACGGTGACCTCGCCCTTTAGCCCGCCCAATGCTCTTAACTTACGAAAAACACGGTCGAGAAAAGACTTATTCAAGCTTTTTACCTGATAGTAGTCCATATATTTTTTCAGATATGCAGAGTGCCAGTTTTCTTCCTTGATAAACCACGACATTGCATCGCGATACGCATACTCGCCTGTTTTTTTCACAAATACTTCAACTGTTTTCATCAAATGGCTGCCGTCAGACCCTTCGCCCTTTTGAAACGCCCGTATAGAGGGAAAAACCAAAGATTTATCCGCCTCTGACAACGGTGTTTCCCGAGAAAAATCAATATTTAGCCGCTTATTTTTAGCGAAATAAACAGCCCAGTCCTGATAAGAAAATTGGTTCATTTCCGAATTTGTCAAAACAACCATAGTAATGTCCTCCAATTAATGTAATTATAAAAAAGTACTCCAAACGGAGTACTTTTTCACAAATTATTTCGCCTCAAAAAACGCGCGGTACGCCTTATACGTCATCAGGCAGTCAAACTTGCTCGACAGCTCAAACGGCGCATGCATACACAAAATCGGCGTGCCGCAGTCGAGCACATTAAGCCCGAGGTTCGCCACATACTGCGCAATTGTGCCGCCGCCTCCCACGTCGACCTTACCGAGCTCGCCGTTCTGCCACAAAATTTTGTTATCGTTAAAGATTTTGCGTACCTTTGCCACGAATTCGGCGTTTGCGTCGCTCGAGTCGGACTTGCCGCGTCCGCCGGTGTATTTTGAAATCAGCACGCCGCAGCCCGCAAACGCGGCGTTCTTTTTGTCGTAAACGGACGGATACTGCGGGTCGTACGCCGCGCCGACGTCCGCCGACAGGCAGCAGCTGTTCGCCAGCACGCGGTTTAACGTATACGCGTCGCAGCCGCCCTTCAGCTTTGTAATCATCTCGCTCAGCGTCAGCTCAAAGAAGCGGGACTTCATCCCCGTTTGCCCCATAGAGCCGATTTCCTCCTTGTCGACGAGCATACACACCGCCGTCTTCTTCGGTACGCCCTTAATGCATGCGTCGGTGATGCCCTTTAGCGCCGCATACGCACATACGCGGTCGTCCTGTCCATACGCGCCGACAAACGAGCGGTCGAGCCCAACGTCGCGCGCGCTGCCCGCCGGAACGAACTCCAGCTCCGCGCTTGTAAAGTCCTCTTCGACCATGCCGTATTTTTCAAACAGCATCGACAGAATATTGAACTTGATTTTTTCTTTGATGTCGTCGCCGCCCTTCGGCAGAGAGCCAATCAGCACATGGAAATTGTCCGCGTCAAAGGCTTTTGCGAGCTGCTTTTGCATCTGCTCCTGTGACAAATGCGGCAAAAGGTCCGTGATTGTGAAAACCGGGTCCGCCGCGTCCTCGCCGATGCAGACCTCAACGCTTGTACCGTCCGCCTTGCAGACCGTGCCGTGCATTGCGAGCGGCAGCGCGAGCCATTGATATTTCTTGATGCCGCCGTAGTATTGCGTCTTGAGCCACGCCATATTTTCGTCCTCAAAGAGCGGACGCGACTTTAGGTCGATGCGCGGCGAGTCAATGTGCGCTCCGACGAGGCTTACGCCGCCGTCAATGTCGCCCGTTCCGATTACTGCGAGCAAAATCGCCTTTTTGTTGTTGATTGCATAAACCTTGTCGCCCGGCTTTAACTCTTCCTTGCTGCTAAGCGGCACAAAGCCGTTTTCCTTCGCGATTTCTTCCGACAGCGCGCACGCCTCCCGCTCTGTCTTTGCAAGCGACAAAAAGTCCTTGTACCCCTCACAGTACTCATACGCTTCGTTTTTCAGCTCTTCACAAAAGCCCTCGTTTGCGTGCTTAACGTGGTACGAAAGGCTTTCAAACAGTTCCTTGTCCTCCATATTTTTGCCTCCTGTATTCATTTTAATATCGTTTAGAATTTAGTTTATACTATTATGTGAAGATAAATGTAAAAAACTTTATTTTGTATAATTTTAGTAAATAAACCCGAAGAAGCTACTGTCAGCGTACAGACTCGAAAAAGACACGATGCGGCATACGCCGCAGGAGGGGCGTTGCCCCGACAGTGGCTTTTTCCAACGGCACGCGTGCGTGCCGTTGCGCAAAAAACTCCGCTTTTGTGTATTTCAGCGCACAGACTCGAAAAAGGCGCGATGCGGCGGTTGCCGCAGGAGGGACGGTGTCCCGACAGCGACTTTTTCCAAGCGCAAGAGCTCTGCTCTTGCGTATTATACCATATTTATCACCGTCTTACAATTTTTTTAAAAAAATAATGTTTACAATTTTATGTGAAGTTGTTACAATAGAGACAAGCAATGTGATTTACGAATAAGAATAGATAAAACCTAAGATATGGAGGGATACACTATGAAAGTGAGAAAAGCGGTCATCCCCGCGGCGGGGCTCGGGACGCGGTTTCTGCCCGCGACGAAGGCAATGCCGAAGGAAATGCTCCCAATCGTCGACACGCCGACGATTCAATATATTATAGACGAAGCGGTCAAAAGCGGGATTGAGGATATTATTATCGTAACAGGCCGTACAAAACGCGCGATTGAGGACCACTTTGACAAGGCGTATGAGCTGGAGACGGAGCTCGAAAAGAGCGGGAAGAAGGACATGATTAAGGTCGTGCAGGATATCTCCAACATGGCGAATATCTACTATGTGCGCCAGAAGGAGGCCAAAGGCCTCGGCCACGCGATTCACTGTGCAAAAACCTTTATCGGCAACGAGCCGTTTGCCGTTTTGCTCGGCGACGACGTTGTGCGTTCGGACAAGCCGTGTCTCGCACAGATGATTGAAGTGTACGACAAATACCAGTCGACGGTGCTCGGTGTACAGACTGTTTCGCCCGACGACATCTCAAAATACGGCGCGGTGGCGTGCCGTCCGGTGGGCGATCGCGTGTACAAGGTGTCCGACTTGGTAGAAAAGCCGAAAAAGGAGGTCGCACCGTCGAATATCGCAATTTTGGGCCGGTATATTATTTCGCCGAAAATTTTTGAATGCATTGAGCAGACGGGCGCGGGCGCGGGCGGCGAGATACAGCTTACCGACGCGTTAAAGCAGCTTTGCTCGCTCGAGGATGTGTACGCGTATGACTTTATCGGGCGGCGCTACGACGTAGGCAACCGGATGGGCTTTTTAGAGGCGACGGTCGAATTTGCACTCGCGCGCGACGATTTAAAGGACGAGTTCACACAGTACTTGAAAACGATGATAAAATAAACGAAAATAGGCTTGGCTTTATGTAAAGAAAGGAAAATGGAATCAACATGGCGGATACAATTTTAAGAGGCGTCAGCAATGACGGAACAATACGGATTTTTGCGGCGGAAACGACGGAGCTTGTCGGCCGCGCGCAGCAGATTCACCACAGCTATCCAATTGCAACGGCGGCGCTTGGGCGGCTTTTGACGGCAGCGGCGATGATGGGGACGATGCTAAAGGGCGAGCGCGATACAATTACACTGCGCGTGAAGGGCGACGGCCCGCTCGAGGGCGTGCTCGCAGTCGGCAATGCAAAGGGCGAGGTCAAAGGCTACAGCGTCAATCCGGGCGCGGTGCTGCCGGACAAAGTACCGGGCAAGCTCAATGTCGGCGGCGCAGTCGGCAAGGGAACACTCTCGGTTATCTGCGACCTCGGGCTAAAAGAGCCGTATGTGGCGCAGATAGAGCTCGTCTCGGGCGAGATTGCGGAGGATTTGACAGCGTATTATGCAATATCGGAGCAGGTACCGAGTGCAATCGCACTCGGTGTGCTGGTAGACACGGACGGGAGCGTAATCAAAGCGGGCGGCTTTATTTTGCAATTGATGCCGGGAAGCACGGACGAGGACGCGAAAAAGCTAGAAGAGACAATTGCCTCCCTGCCGTCTATTACGACGATGCTGCAAGAAAACATGTCCTGTGAGGATATTATCTTCCGTGTAACGCAGGGCTTCGATATGCTCGTTTACAACGACGCTGTAACGCCGGCGTATGTGTGTGACTGCTGCCGGGCGCGCGTCGAAAAGGCGCTGATTAGCATGGGGCGGGAGGAAATGCAAAAGCTGATTGACGAGCAGGGACAGGCCGAACTCACATGCCAATTTTGTGATAAAATTTATAATTTTGATAAAAAGGAACTGACAGACCTGCTGCATGCATGTTTAGAATAATGCAGAAAAAGAGAAAAACGGCGAAAAAGTAAAATATTAGGCAATAACGATTGAAATTTTCTGTTAAATAATAAAAATGAAATAATTTGATTGATTTCGGGATAAAATAGACTTGACACAGGGGCGTGAATTCTGTATAATAGTCCATGTCGCTCGAAAGGCGGCATCGTGTGGGAGTTTAGCTCAGCTGGGAGAGCATCTGCCTTACAAGCAGAGGGTCACAGGTTCGAGCCCTGTAACTCCCACCAATTTTGGCCCGGTAGTTCAGTTGGTTAGAACGCCAGCCTGTCACGCTGGAGGTCGAGGGTTCGAGCCCCTTCCGGGTCGCCATTTTTATTTTTATAAATGCGTTTGATGTTTTTAGCGCAAATGCCTCTGTAGCTCAGTCGGTAGAGCAAGGGACTGAAAATCCCTGTGTCGTTGGTTCGATTCCGACCGGAGGCACCAATTTATGCGGGAGTGGCTCAGTGGTAGAGCGTCACCTTGCCAAGGTGAACGTCGCGAGTTCGAATCTCGTCTTCCGCTCCAACAACAGAGAAAGGCGCATATTTTTTAAAAAATTTGCGCCTTTTATTCTGATTTATCATTAAATTTTTGTCATCAATTTAATGGCAGCTGCATACATTAGACAGTGTAAAATTTATATGGCACCATAGCCAAGTGGTAAGGCAGAGGTCTGCAACACCTTCATCCCCGGTTCAAGTCCGGGTGGTGCCTCCAAATGAAAAACACCCATACAGATGCTGTATGGGTGTTTTTTTTGTGTAATGAATATGATTAAAAAAGATTATTTTCCAATAATTTATAAAGTATTTGCGTAATAGCAATAAAATAATCATTTATAATGACAAAATATCAATTACATTCTATGGATAATATTGTATATCTGTGTGAAAATATCACTAGAGGTGATAGTCATGGATACACAAGAAAAGAAATTTTACCAGCAAATCGGCAGCAAAATTAAATACTACAGGCAGGTCTATAATCTAAATAAGTCCAATAAAGAGAAGATTACGCAAGAGAAATTAGCCGAATTGGTTGACGTATGCACCTCGACAATTGGAAATTTAGAAAGTGAGAAGACAGTACAAGGCGTTAGTCTGTATACGTTATACAAGATCAGCAAGGTGTTAAAGGTTTCAATTAATAAATTGATTGAGGACGAAGAATAATTGTAGACATAGACACAGATAAAGACAGGCGGATAGAGAGGTATTCTAAGCATAAAGCGGTGTAACGATTTT
>URQR01000059.1 GCA_900550065.1 uncultured Eubacteriales bacterium
GCCGACCTTTTGTGCAATATCCTTTACCTTTGCGTCCGGATTATGCAGCATGAGCTGCTTCGCCGCGGTCATTCGCCGCACCGTCAGGTAGTCTTTAAAGTTTTTCCCGGTCGCCTTTTTAAACAAAACGCTGATATAGCCGGCGGAAAGATTAAAGGCCGCCGCAATATCGACAAGGCTGATGTCCTTATGGTAATTGTCGTTGACATAGCCGAGCAGACGCTCGGAGAGCTTTGTGTTTGTTTCTTCGCCTGCCTTTGTAACGGCGTCCGCAATTTGTGTAAAGATTTCTATTACCCGCTGTCGGAGCTGCGGCGCGGTTTTTAGCATTTTCAGCTCAGGATAAATCAGCGTCCCCTCCTCAAACAGCTCCTCAATCGGGATACCGCTTTCCTGCAAAATGCGGTTGACCGTCCCTGCTACGGCAAGCAGGAAGTTGTTGCTTCCGGCGGCGGAAATTGTCTTGTCTTCATAGTTGAAACGTAAGATTTCATCGATTAGGGCAAGGGCAGACTCCTTTTTACCGTTTAAAACGTAGGTCATCAATAGCTTTTCTTTTTCAATTGGGTAGTAATACGCGTCCTCTACCAACCGGCGCGGGAGGTCGTCCGCACTGAAGACGACTTGATTGGAATAGGGCGAGACGACGGCCGCAGTCTTTTTAGCAGACTGGTATGACGCGCTGATATGCACGATATCAGCCGCTGCATCGCCCAATACAGCACGGACGCGGACGCTGTGCCTGCGGGCGAGGCCGGCTGCCGCCGCTGCAAGCAGCGCCTTTGCGCGCACGGGGTCGCCTGTGTACAGGATGAGTACAAAGCGGCCCTTATCCACAGCGGTCATGTCGCATGCAAGATGCAGGCGCATGGATTCTTTTAAGTCCTTCCCAATTTGGTCAAGCGTTTCGATATCGCATTCCGGTGCATCTTCGCCGTCGGACAAAAATTCTACGATGTCGACAATACAGGCGATGCATGCCTCCTCCATATGGCCAAGTGATAAGAACGCTGCGCGCTGCGCAATCTCCTTTTCCGAGAGCAGCCCGCGCAGGAGCGCGTGCAGAAAGCTGTCCTTTGCGTATTCACTGCTTAGACGCCGCTCTTCTAATACTTCTTTATAGGAAGCGGTCAGCTTTTTTGTGCTCTCTTCAATAAATGCAAATTCGCCGGTATCCTCCTCGTCGCTGAAAACCTCCTTGTAATACCCTTTTAGCTTTACAATCGGCTCATAAATGCCCTTTGCTGTACGCAGGGCAAGGAACAGGCCGAACAGAAACAAAAGCGTCATAAGCGGTGCAAAAAGATAGCTGAAAAATTCCCCTATTTTTTGCGCCGTGCCGCGCTCGGATAGGAGCAGAAAGCTTAGATCGCGAAACTTTTTTGTATTGCTAAAAGATAGTTTGGCGTTTATGTCAGACAGTGAAATATCCGCAATATCGCTGCCGCTTTTCTTTTCCTCTACAACAGAGGCGTATACCTCATTTAAGACGGCGGCGCTGCCTTGCAAATCCGGCGATGTAAGGACCGGTCTGCCGTCTGCTGCAACGACGAGCTGCTCCGCGCTCGAGAGAGGACCGGGCAGGATATCCGCTTTATCCATGATAACAAAGAAAATAATCGGTGTTGCTGTATGCCCGACGGTCTCGTTGAGCTGGACGACAAGACTGCCGGCGTCTGCCGCCGAAACAGGCGTCAAAAACGCATAACCGGCGGACAGGTTTTGCTCTGCACTTCCGGATGCAATATCATATTGCGCGCAAAAATCCTTTGCCGGCATCGTTCCGGAGGGCGTGATGACCAAATCGCCATAGGGTTTTTGCAGCGCAAGGAGAAAGCTTTGCTGCGTGTAGGCGTTCTGATTTTCGGTCAGGCGCGTATAGATTTTAGCAATACTTAGATAGTCGCTGCCGTCTTGCGCGTAGCCGACCACTTCCTGCGTACGCTTTAGGTTTTCCACCGAGGTAAGCGCCATGTCCATTCGGAAGTCAAAATTTTGTTTCATTTGTGTCAGCTTTAAATTCTTGACCGCGTCCATATCATTTTTTGTGTTTATATAGATATTATTGATGACAATGATACAAAACAGCATCACAAAATATAAAACAATCATAGCAAGGCGCAGGATGATTTGCTTTTGATAATCATTTTTTACGCTCGACCTATTTAATGTATGCTTCATGCCTGCGCCCCCTCTTTTTTTACTATTTTATCAGTTTTATATTGGAAAGTAAACTGTTTCATACGCAATAAAACAGTAAAAAGCCAAGGGCAGAGGGCCCTTGACTTTTTACCCATACAAATAGGAGGATTTATGATAACGGCTGTTAGTTGATGACAGCCGTGAGAGGGTGCATTTGCGCCAGCGAATCCCATACAAGCGCCTCTGCCGTAAGCCCGCCGGTGCTGTTTGGGAGCGGGAGTGACAGGGTGACGGTACGCCGTCCGCCGGCTGTCACCCGTGTTATTTCCTCTGTGCGGACGCTGATAAGGCGGCCGTTTTGATTTAGATATAATACGGCTACCGCTTCGGCCAGCTCGGGCGTGTTATTTGTTACTGTTACGGTTACCTCAGCGCTGCCGCCGGCAGAGGGCGCGCCTGTTACGCCTCCCTGTGCGTCTTTATATACGATTCCGTCTGTATGGACAACTACGCCTTCCTCATACGGCGTATAGACTTCGTTAAAAGGAGCAGCCGGAAACCCTTCTGCGTTAAAGAGGTTCACGCGCGGGTCATTGCTGTAGGCGTAGCGCACAGCAGTTGGATCGGATACGTTTGTGCTCGACACTGTAATTTTATTGTTTTCAATCACTGCCGTCGCCGGGTAAAATACGCCGTCCGCGCCACTGATCTCAAAGCAGGCGGGTGCCGCGCTGTTGTTTGTGGTTAGGCCGCTGCCCTTGTGGTAAAAGTCAACGATTAGTTTACCACCGTCTTTTTCCATGTTTTTATACACTGGGCCTGTATATACGTCGATATCTTTTCCATAGGTCAGTTTAAGCGCAGAGAGCGCGAGCCGCTGGCCGACAGGCTGCTTCTTTGTCGGGTGCAAATTGTAGGAGTCACCGACATCGAGGGTAACAACTACGCCGACGTTGTCGTTTGTCTGTGCCGCTTTGAACTGGCCGTCGCGCACAGCCGGCCATTTTGCGCCGACCTGCTCGCTGTAGTTTGGCAGCTGTACAAAATGGAATGCTAAGTCGTCATTGCCCCATACTTCACGGTAGCTGTCAATCATTGCACCGAGCAAATTCTCATATACCGGCACGTCGTACCAGCGGTCAGCCTCGCCCTGATACCAAATAACGCCCTTCATTCCAAACGGAACCAGCGGCGCGACCATGCCGTTGTAAAGCCCGTTTTGCATCGTGTTTCCGGTGTTGTTTTCCGAATTATTTTTATATGTCGCCAGAACCTCTCTCGATTCGAGCGCTTTGTCGGTGAGCCAAGCCGCCATTGGCGTACCGCCGACTGCCGCACAAATCATACCGACCGGCACGTCAAGCTCTTTGTGCAAGTCGCGGCCAAAGTAGTAGCCGACTGCGCTGAACGCGCTGACTGTACCGGCGGAGCAAACAGACCACTTACCGTCGCGCACGTCCGGGTCCTCTTCCGGAATCGGGTTTGGACTCTGGGTAAAGAGACGCAGGTTCGGATAGTTTGCATTTGCAACCTCCGTATCCTTATCCGCGTCGCTGTACATCGTAAACTCCATGTTGGACTGGCCGCCGCAGAGCCAAACCTCGCCCATCATAATGTTGCTGTACTCAATTACGTCGCCGCCGGCCGTAATTTTCATCGTATATGTTGTTTTGTTGTCCGCCGCGAGCGGGTCAAATTCAACCATCCATTCACCGTTTACTGCGGTCGTCTGCTTCGTTTCTCCATTAAATTCGACACTGAACACATCGCCGTCCAAACCGGAACCAAACACTCTGATTGGCATATTCTGCTGCAAAATCATACCGCTGCCAAATACGGAAGGGATAACATAGCGCTCTGCATTGATTACCACCGGGTTAGAAGTACCGGTGATGCCGGTCGTAGAATACGACTTTGCCGTTATACTGTGCGTACCTGCGGGGATATTCTCCCACACAAAGGTGTAGGGCGACGCTGTCGCTGTGTACAAGAGCGTATCTCCGTTGTAGTACTCTACCTTCGAAACTGTACCCTCCGGCGTGTTTGCGATGGATTTAAACGTTACATCTTTGCCGGCCTGTACCGTTTTTCCGCTGTACGGCTGGCTGATTGAGGTGGTTACGCTGGCCTCTGCGCGGCGGCTGACCTTTAGGTTATCGATATAGAGTGTATCGGTGCATCCGTCTTCTTTTTGCTGGATATTAAACATGTTAATTGCGTTAAACGCTTGGCCATACGAAATTTGCGCCATACGAGCGACCGTCTGGCCGTTGATTTCTACAGCGTATGTGTGATTGTCGAGGTCGACTATCGTTTTGATGTGATACCACTCATTTTCTTTGATTCGCATAGAGGTATCGCGCTCTGTAAAGCTGCCGTCCTTTGTGATAAACTTATTGCCTTCTGTCGACAGAATTTGCGCAATGTGCGCCGCGGACGATGTATAACGCGGGTGGAACAGCGTGCGTCTGTTGCCGAAGCCTTCAAACATGAAGTCACCTTCTGCGACGATGATACCACTGTTTGGGTTTGGCGTGGGCATATGAATGCTTACACTAAACTTATTGTCAAGCTTGACACAGTTGCCCCATTCGGGCTTGTTCGGCGCAGGAACTGCGCTCGCTGAACCGCCTGTCAGATCGACGTTAAGCCCGCTGGGCTTGCCTGTTCCGGTGTAATCATCGAAAGCGTACTGATAGAAGATATCTTCTCCTAACGGTGCATCGCCGACTTCGATTTGCAGCGACTGGCCGCCCATTATCCCACCTCGATCGTCCGTCGCGATGGCAGTTACGACATAGGTGCCGGGTTCAAGCGGTGCGAACGTGCCCGAATAGGTGCCGTCGATTGGTTTGGTTACGGTTTCCAGCTTGGTTGTACCGCAATAGAAGTCAACCGATACGATTTCCCCGTCCGGGTCGGTTGCTTCTACGATAATCGGAACAGTTTGACCAACGCCCATCAGATGGTGATCGAGCGGCGATGTAATGTTGACAACCGGACGCACGTTCGGCGCACTGACAGTGAACGTTACGGCGGATGAATCTGCCGTGCCGCCTCCCACTGCATACGCTTTTGCTGTGACGCTATGGCTGCCCACCGGTGCATCAGCCCATATATAGCTGTACGGCGCCGTTGTTGCTTCACCGATTTTTGTTGTTCCTTCATAAAATTCTACTTTTTCAATCCCGTCTGTATAGCTTGCTTCTGCCGAAAGCGTCACCGTATCTTCACCAAATATAAAATCCTGATTTGAGGTCGGGGTATTCATGAAGACAGACGGTGCGCTGGCGTCTACGAGGCGATACCCTTTGACATATTCAAACGGTGTGCTTGCGCCTGCGGAAAAATCTATGCGACCTAAAGTTGTAAATTCCAGACCGCCTGTTACGACATAGTCGTACACATATTGTTTCAACTCAGCACCTTCTTCGCCGAACCAGACAGAGAACACCGGATATCCCCACTTATTGACCATCGTGACCTTTACCTTTACAATGTACCATGTATCCGCCTTATACGTTGCGTTGGGCACTTCCTTCTCAGTCCAGCCATCACGCGCATAGAGCTTGCCGTTTTGGAATTTGGCAATCGTCGGAGTTGAGACACTGTATCCACCGCTGCTTAAACGATTACGTATTTTAAACAAGTCTACGACATGATCCGTACCGGTAAGCTTTATTTTTGCCTCAAAATAAACCTCGCCGCTTGTGATAGTCGATTTGAGCTCAATATTTCCCAAATTCTGCACATCGCCGTTTAATAACGGCTCAAAGATATTTTGTTCGACTTCCTGCGCGAACACGGGCACCGCCGTGATACACATGGTCAGGACAAACGTGACCAGAAGCAGGAACGCCCCTTTCCGTTTTGTACTGTTTTTTACCCTCATACAAAATTCCCCTCCTCAAGTTTATTTCTTGTACTGATAGGTTGATGATTTTATTGTATCACCGCGCAATTTTTTTGTATATCCTTCCTTTTGCAGATGATCGACAGTTTTGATTTTTTTTAGTTGCACTTTTTTTGATTGATAAAAAGAATTGTAACAAATCTGAAAATTTGTAGACAATCCACAAAATAAAGGATATACATTTGCAATTGTATGTGATAATATGATACCGTCAAAAATAATACGACTGAAGGGTTTATGGTAAAAAGGTGTTTATCCGTTTTGCTGACGCTGTCGCTGCTGCTGGGGATTGCAGCGATGCCGGCCGGCGTATCGGCGGAGGTCATCTATGATACGGTGTACTATGACAAAAATTTTGACGCCTATGATAATGACTTAAAGTTAGGTGCAAGCACACATCCGGCGCCGAAATACGAGGGCGATAAAGTTGTGGTACTTTCGTCGGACGGAACGGCGGATAAGGAAACGCCCGGCTTGTATCCCGGGAATAAGGAGTACCAGAATTTAGTTGCCGAATGGCGCGTTCTTGTAAGCAGCAATACGGCGAAGCGCGAAGCGCTTGGAATTAAGTTTCTCGGGCAATGGTCGAATTCAAAGCGCGATCTTGTTGTGTTCGACGCAGACGGAAAGATTAAGCTTGCTCCGGACAATGGAAATTTGGCCACTGCGGTTACGGCATTTGAAGGGTATCAGGCCAATACATGGTATACGCTGAAGCTGACTGTCGGTGCAACAATAACCGGAGAAACGGTTAAGGAGGACAATATTAAGCTGGAAGTCTTGGAGGATGCGACAGGGAAAAAGAATACTGTAACCGCGACAAAGGATTGCGGATATAAGATTAATTCGATATATTTTAAACAGTATGGGGTAGCGGAGGAAACGCACAGCATGACGCTCGACTGGTTTAAGGCGGGCAATGTTGAAAGCCTCGCCTCCGGCAGTGTGCCGACAATTTCTCTTACTGCGCCGGCTAATGGTGCATCGCTCCCGCTTAGCGAGCCGGTTACGCTTGCAGCTGATGCACAGGCGACAGAGCCGGGGGCAGCAATTGAAAAGGTAGAGTTTTTCGAGGACAGCACAAAGCTCGGCGAAGATGCGGAAGCACCATATGAATTTGTATGGAGCGGTGCGGGCGCGGGCGCGCATACGGTCAAAGCGGTTGCGACAGACTCGAACGGAGCGCGGGCGACCTCGGAGCCGGTGACATTTACGCTCGTGGATGGCATGTTCCAGACTAAAAATGAGTTTTACTGTGACGAGTTTTCAAAAGATTATGGCGCTTGGAAGACGGAGCATTTTGGTAAAACGGTTGCCACGGGCCACAGTATGACGAATAAAACGGCGGACGACGGGGTTATAAAATATCTTGAGATTAGCTCCGAGGGCGCCGGAACGTCGAACATAAGTACATACGAGGTTACGGTGGACGGTGGGAAATATACGGTCTATGGACGGTTTGCAGCCGACAATTATGCGCTTCGCCGCGAGGTATTCCAGCTGCTTTTTGCCAGAGTAGAGGGAGGCAGCTACCGCGTATCCAATTTTGTGGTGTTTGACACCGACGGCAGTATCAAAGGGTTGGACGAAGGCGGCAAATCGATTACGCTTGTGGAAAATTTTGAGCCGGGCAAGTGGTACGAGATTTCGGCAACGTTTGAAAACCTTGAGTATCAAACGGGCGATATGAATGTGACATATACCGTGACGCCGGAGGGCGAAGCGCCTATCACAAAGGAGACTTATTTAAGCCTTGCACGCAACGCGAAATTCCGCGCGCTGTTTATCCAGCAGTATGGCGAGGCGGATAAAAGCGGCAAATTTTTAATTGACTATGCCGGTATGTATGAAAACTTAAAGCCCATTGTAATTACAAACCCAGTAAAAGAAGCGACGTATTATGCTGGCGACACGGTTGATGTGAATTTTACCATCAATGGGCTCGTATCCTCGGCGGATGTGTATGTGGACGGCAATTTGGCAGGTGCGGCAAACGCGGCGGACGGCGTCTATTCCTACCAACTGACGGGGCTTAGCGCAGGTACGCATACGATTGTGGTAAAAGCGGTGAGCCTTTCCGGCGAAGCGGCGGAGTCCGACCCGGTAGAAATAACGATGGAGGACGGACTTGTCATTTCGTCCATGTTCCAAAACGACATGGTGCTCCAGCGCAGACAGAACGTCAACGTGTGGGGCAGCGGCCCGAACGGGGAAACCGTTACGGTCACGGTAGGCACTGCGAGCGCAAGCGCGACGGTAGAAAACAACGAGTGGAAGGTTGTTTTGCCGCCGATGGAGGCGGGCGGCCCGTACGATATGACAATTACGGGACAAAACAGCGGTTTTAGTAAGACATTTACAAATGTAATGGTCGGCGAGGTATGGGTTACAAGCGGTCAGTCGAATCTCGCATTTTCAATGCGCTGGTTCGGACAGCAGGCCAACGCGAAAACAATGGAAAATGTACGGCTGTTTTCGATGGATATTCCGGACTTAAACGACCCGGCGCAGGAAATGACGAACGGGAAATGGAACGTATGCACGCCGGACTCGGCCTATAATTACTCGGCGGTGTCCTACTATTTAGCGGAGGCGCTGCACGAGGCGACAAATATTCCGGTCGGTATCATCTGCGCGGGTGTGGGCGGTTCTCCGGCGCGCTGCTGGATGAGTAAGGACGTACGCGAGCAGAGCGAATATTTAAAGACGTACTACGACAGCGGCGCAATCGGCGTTGCGGCGCGGGCCAGCGCGTTTTATAATTCCTCAATTGCACCGCTGCATAACTTCACAGTTGCGGGTGCAGTATGGTATCAGGGCGCAGCGGATTCATATTCGACTGTACAGTATGACCAAGTGGTGACGGGCCTGATTCACGATTGGCGCAGCAAGTGGCAGCAGGAAACGCTCCCGTTTATTATTGTACAGGAGCAGGTATATGCAGAACCGGACGCGTCGCGTATGTGGGCACGGGTACGCGAAGGGCAGCAGAAGGTAGCCGACACGGTAGACGATACTTATCTTGTGCCGCTTATTGACAGCGGAGAGCCGACAAATATTCACCCGGGCGACAAGAGAACGGTCGGAGAGCGGCTGTCGGCTGTGATTCAGGCACTCAACGTCGAGGGGAGCAACACGGACGTATATCCGCCGTCGTTTGCGTCGGCGCGTGTAGAAAGCGGTAAAATAATTGTGACGCTCAAGGACTGCACCGGGCTTGTGTCTGATGACGGCAAAGCGCTGCGCGAGTTTGAAATCTGCGGTGCGGACGGCGTATTTGCGGAGGCAAAGGCGGAAATTACGGGTGCGAACGAGATTACGATATCATCGGATATGGTGAAAGAGCCGTTGTATGTACGCTATGCGTTCCGCAACTGCCCAGAGGTGAACCTGTTTGGTACAAACGGGCTGCCAGTGACGCCGTTTCGGACGGACAATTACTTCGGCTATTACTATCCGCGTGCATACCACAAGACGCAGTATACACCGGGTGAGACGGTTTTAGTAGAGGTGGACACAAATAAAATTGCGGGCGGCGTGGCAGAGGTTGCACTCTATCTCGACGGCGTGAAGCATTCGACGATGACAGAAGCACCGTACGAGTTCGATTTGGGTACGGTAACGGCTGGACGGCACACGATTAACATTATGGCATTGGGTACAGACGGCGTTACCTATCCGTCTTTCCGGACAAATTTTTATGTTGGCATGCCGAAGACTGTGGAACCGTTCTACACAAACGCGTATGATACCTTTACACTTAGCAAAAATATGCCGAACGATTTCACCGGCGCGGCGGGCACAAATATTACATACCGCCTGACAGAAAAGCCGGACGGCGCGGTGGGCGACAAGTGTCTTGAGTCCGCTGTTACAAAGGGAGCCAATACTGGTTTGTACAATTATTTATCAGAATCGGCGGAAATTTTACAGGCGACGTTTGACTTTAGAATTACGGGCGACGGCAATTACTCTATGCTGTTGCCGAGTGCGCGCGAGCGAGTCGCTACGAGCGGTATTTTCGAGATTAAAGATGGTGTAATGTCGATACCGGGCGTGACGGATACTATTACAGTTACAAAAGACACATGGCATAATATTAGTATCTTAATCTATGGGCAGACAGGGAGAACCTATCTTACACTGGATGGCGGTACGCCAATTGAGGGGCGGATCTCCTCTCTTGGTGCGATTGACCGCTTTAAGAGCACAATTACAGATACGGCGGGCAACGGAACGGGGCTTTATATTGATAACCTCTCGTTGACCTCGCTGCCGTATTCGGAAATCAGCGGTGAACCCGATCCCGCTACGGCCACGGTGACGGCCGCCGCAATCGGCGCTGGCTCCGTTTCCGCTGGCGGTTCCGCCCCTGC
>URQR01000060.1 GCA_900550065.1 uncultured Eubacteriales bacterium
CCGGGCGTCCGGCGTAGATAGGTCGATATACATCTTGGAATCCGACGTGAAGCCAAAATTCTTGTTCGAGCCCGTTTCCGCTACCTTGTTGAACGCGTCGCGGAACATCTGGTTGTGCGCTTCCTCGCGCTCCAGCAGGAACATGATCGTCTCCTGTACATATTTGTCCTTAACCTGCCGGTGCAGATACTCATACACAACCTTCGCGCGCTGTTCCGACGCAATATTGGAGAGCAAATCTGCGCACAAGTCGCCTGTCACCGTCACATAATCTCCCGTCCACGAGTATCCCGACGCATTGATCAGCCCAGGATTAAGCCCCAAAATCACATGCGACTGAATTTCGCCCGCGCCGACCTTGTCATAGTCTACCTCATGCCCGTTGAGCATATTGATTGTCTGCGCCACCATTTCCATATGGCTGAGCTCTTCTGCCGCAATATCCATAAACAGGTCCTTGATTTCCGGGTCTTTGATACGGAAGCTCTGCGACATATACTGCATCGCCGCCTTCAGCTCGCCGTTGCCGCCGCCGAGCTGCTCCTGCATTAGGACGGCATACTGCGGATTCGGCGCCTCAACCCGCACATCCTTTAAAAATTGTTTTTCGTGTTTAAACATTTGTAATTTCCTCCTTTTTCTTCATATAAAGCAAGTCCAATTCCTTTTGACAGTTTGATTCAATTTTATTTTTCGCAGATTCTTATCAATTTATTCTACAGCTTCACATTACGTTTCCGCCCAACTTCCGCTTTTTTCTGTGTCTAATTTTAGTGATTTTCACATATCCTGCTCCGAATCTCATAAATTTGTTCCATCAAATAAATATAATTTACAGTTTGTTCATTGTATATTTAAAACTATCCTTTATAATTAAGATTAGTATTTTTAAAGCAATATATTTTTACAGCAAAATACATATCTGGAGGGATTTTACGTGAGCAAAAAAAATTTCGCCGCGCCTTATCCGCCCGAGCAGGGCGGCGGACAGGATTCTACTGCGGCAGCAGCGTCTACGGCGCAGCCGGGCGCTGTCTTCGCACAGGACGACGCCGTTTCTGACGCAAAAGAAAAGAAGAAGAAAAAGATTAATTGGAAGGACCGGAAAACAAAAAAAATTATAAAGCGCATCATCATATGGACGATCATCCTCGGTCTGCTTGTCGCTGTGTATTTCTGGTTCCAGAGCCAAGCGGCAAAGGTAGCGAATATGATGACGGCAGCTCCCGCGACCGCAACTGCCGAACGCGGCAGCCTTGATGTATCAATCACGGGCAGCGGCGTTATGGAGGCGATGGATAAGTACGACCTCGTTCCAATGAAGACGGGTAAAATACTGACTTCCTCCTTTGAAGAAGGCGATTATGTCGAAAAGGACGCTGTCATGTATACGATTGACAGCAGCGATGCACAGATTAAAATACAGCAAGCGCAGAATTCGCTCGCAAAAGCTGATATCGCAAACAAAAGCAATCGCGAAACGCTCGAGGATTGGGTCAGTACTGCCCCGGTGAGCGGCTACATCAGCGGCCTGAACCTGAAGGTCGGTGATTCTGTAAACGCAAATACCGACATTTGTACCATCACCAACGATGACGTTATTACGGTCAAAATCCCGTTTTCGTCGGCGCACATCGGCAATATCTACATAGGCGCGTCCGCACAGCTTACAAGCGCGGACTATATGACGAGCAATATATACGGTACCGTCAGCGACATCGACCGTACCCCGCTTCGTTCCAGTGACGGCGGCGTGATGTATAATGTTGAAATCACACTCAACAACCCCGGCGCAATTGCGGGTGGGATGAGTTTTACTGCGACAATTAACGGCTATCTTTCCGCAGGGGCGGGCGAGTCGGAAGCAGCCGACACGGAAAAGCTCACGACAAAAGCGGGCGGCAAGGTCGTTGCCGTATACTATAAAAACGGAGATAAAGTCAACGCGGGCGACAAAATTATTGAGATTTCAAATAGTTCGACAATCGATACTATCAACAGAAGCGACATCGAATACAACGACTTACAGTTGTCGCTGCAATCTCAGTACGACGACCTCGAGGACTATACGGTAAAATCCCCGATTGCGGGAACAGTCATCAAAAAAGAATATAAAGCGGGCGATACAATCGGCAACGGTACACAGGCGCTTGTGCTGGCAACCGTAGCGGATATGTCAAAGATGAAATTCACAATGGATGTTGATGAGCTCGATATTGCGAAAATACAGCTTGGACAGTCGGTCGATGTCGTAGCCGACGCGCTGGAGGATCAAGTATTTATCGGTACGATTACCCAAATTATTCAGGAGGGCGAGTCCCAAAACGGCGTAACGACGTATCCGGTCGAGGTTGTTATTGATACTCCCGGGGAATTGATGATTGGTATGAACGTCACGGCGACTGTAATTGTTGAAAGTAAGGACGACGTATTAAAAGTCCCGGTCGATGCTGTTACAAAATCGGGCGGTAAGTCGTACGTACAGGTGCTGAAGGCCGATACAAAGGCTAACGCAGCAGCGCAGCCGGACGGCACTGTGCCGGCGGGTGCGCCTATCGCCAAAGACCAGCCGGCCGGCTATACAATGGAAGACTTTGAGCGCAGGGAGGTCGAAGTCGGCATCAATAGCGAGGACGAGATCGAAATTATCAGCGGCATAAACGAAGGCGATATCGTCTACGTCACAACGAACACTAATAATATGTCCTCCATGCAAATGATGATGATGGGCGGCGGTATGGGCAGCGACATGGGTGGAGGTCCCTCCGGCGGCAGTGGTCCATCTGGCGGCAGCCCCTCCGACGGCGGCCCACGGTAAAAGCCGCAGGACTGCGGGTAAAATTTTTAGAAAGGAACAGGCAATTGTCTAATACGGTGCAGTTATAAGGCACAGCCTGCTTGCTATATGGAACCATTAATAGAATTTCGAGATATTTATAAAATATATGAGATGGGTGACACGGAGGTACGCGCCGTTGACGGCGTCTCCTTCCGGGTTTATCCCGGAGAGTTTTTAGCAATCATCGGCCAGTCGGGCAGCGGAAAATCGACCTGTATGAATATCATTGGGTGCCTCGACGTGCCGACGCGCGGAACCTACCTGTTAAACGGGCAGGACGTAAGCAACATGTCCGACGACGAACAGGCAGAAATCCGCAACGAAATGCTCGGTTTCATCTTTCAGCAGTATAACCTGCTGCCAAAGCTCTCCGTTCTGGAAAATGTGAAGCTTCCGCTTCTTTACCGCGGGCTGTCCGAGCACGAGCAAAACACACGTGCCATTGAAGCCCTTAAAATCGTCGGGCTCGAGTCGAAACGTTCCAACCTGCCGTCACAGCTTTCGGGCGGCCAGCAGCAGAGGGTTTCAATCGCCCGCGCACTCGCGGGAGATCCATCCGTGATATTAGCCGACGAGCCGACCGGCGCGCTCGACTCTCGGACGAGTGCGGAGGTTATTGAATTTCTGACAGAATTGAACCGTGCTGGAAATACAATCGTATTAATCACGCACGATAACATGATTGCATCCAAAACACAGCGCGTTATCCGTATTCAGGACGGAAAAATCATCTACGACGGCCCGGCGCTGGGCGATGAGATTATTAAAATGACGCTGGAAATGGCGGCAAAACGGGGGGAAGAGGTATGATGGGACTTATCAGGCCATTCAAAATGGCAATTAGCAGTATCCTGTCGAATAAGACGCGCTCTTTCCTCACGATGCTCGGCTCAATTATCGGCGTTGGTTCCGTTATTGCGCTGATGGCAATCGGTCAGGGCTCGACAAACGCAATCACGGAACAAATTTCCAGCGCGGGCACGAATATGTTACAAGTCAGCGTTATGGGGCGCGGCGATAAAACGCTCGACCCAGACGACATGGTAGCATTTATCGACGAATCACCCGATCTGTACGCTGGCGTTGCGCCGCTCGTATCCGGTAACCGGATTATGGTTAAAAACGGCAATAAAAACACCGATTCGACTTCACTGACCGGAACAAATGAGAAATACGCCGATATCCGCAGCACCGATTTGAGCGCAGGGCGCTACCTCTCCGCCGTGGATATCGAAAACCGGCTTCATGTTGCGGTCATCGGAACTTATTTACAAAACGAGTTATTCGACGGCGCGGACCCGCTCGGCCAGCAGCTCAAAATCAACGGAATGCCGTTTACGGTGGTCGGCGTTTTAGAAGAGACGCAGGACGGCGAGGAGGGCACAGCCGACGACGCAATCGTGATTCCTTACAATGTTGCGACGCGTCTTCTGAAAAACTCTACCATCAGCACATATATCGTGCAGGCGGCGAGCGATGAAACAGTCGACGCGGCAAAAGCAAAGCTAAAGACATATTTAAGTAAAAAATTTACAGGTGACAACACCTATACAATTATTGACCAAAAGGAACTCATGGAAACACTCAATGAAGCAATGGGCACGATGACGTCCATGCTGGGCGGTATTGCCGGAATCTCTCTGCTTGTTGCCGGTATCGGTATCATGAATATTATGCTCGTTTCGGTAACGGAGCGTACGCGCGAAATCGGTATCCGTAAGGCAATCGGCGCGCGGCGGCGGCATATTTTGACGCAATTTTTGATTGAGTCCGCCGTTATCAGTACGCTGGGCGGCCTTTTAGGGATATTGCTTGGACTTTGGCTCGGGTCGGCGCTTGGAGGCCTTTTAGGCATCACGGCGGCGGCCGATACCGGAACAATCGTGTTCGCATTTGTGTTTTCTCTGGCGATGGGCCTGTTTTTCGGCTACTATCCAGCAAACAAGGCCTCAAAGCTCAACCCAATTGATGCTTTGCGGTTTGAATAAGCAGTTTATCTGTTTTTTGAGCCTTTTGCCGCCGATCGGCGGCAGCTTTGGGACTCAGACTTTAAGAAAGGAGAGCCTTTGCAGGTAAAAGTTATTTTATGCAAAGGCATAGAGATTGAGATGAAGAAAAGCAGAAGATTGATTTGTCTGTCCTTAGTCCTGTCACTGCTCTTCAGCGTGGGCGGTTCGGTTCAGGCAGGGAGTATTTTCACCGACATGGACGACGACAGCCCTTATGCGTTCGAGGCGCAGCTTTTAAAGACGCTTGGTATCGTTTCCGGCGACGGCGACGGCTCACTGCGACCGGACGACAACCTGTCGCGCGCGGAATTTGCCAAACTTGCGGTTTGTATGCTCGACAAACAGAAGGAGGCCGTGTCAAACTCCGGTTCGAGTACATACAGTGACGTTTACGCGGACCATTGGGCGCTCCGCTACATCAACTATGTGTCAAAAAACCAAATTATCCTCGGCTACCCTGACGGTACGTTTCACCCCGACGAAACGATTAGCTTTGCGCAGTCCGTTACGGTAACGCTGCGCACGCTCGGCTACAATGCCGCGGAGATAGGCGCTTTCTGGCCGGATAATTATATCCAAAAGGCAGCGAGCCTCGGCCTGACGGACGGTATGCGCTATGCCGCTGACGACGCGATTACACGTGCTGACACAGTGCTGATGCTCGGGCGCGCATTGGAAGCGGACATGAGTACCTCTACGCCAACGGCAAAAAAGACACTGCTCGACCAGTTTGGGTATACAGTCATTGACGAGACGACGATTATCTCCTCGCAGGCGACGGATAAATCGCTTGGCGTCAATCAGGTCAAGACCTCCTCTGCTACTTATAAGACACTGACAAATGACGTGTTTGATATGGTCGGCGGTATGGCAAAGCTCTATTTAGACGATGAAAAGCGAATCGTCCTTGCTGTTCCAATTGAACAGTACAGCTATACAATGACGATTCAGAAATCACTCGGCGACGACGAATACACCTGCTTATCGGCAGAGTCGGATGATGAATTTGACTATACGTTTGACGACAACCTGACTATGTATTTTGAGGGCAAAACAGGCAACTATGCTTCCTTAAAAGAAAATATAGAACCGGGTGCAACCGTTACTTTTAAGGGCCGCTACGACGGCATATGGGAGTACGCGTTGCTGGAAAAAGCGGCAAAAATTACGCCTGTTGTCGCTGCCCGCGATGTACGGGAAGGCGATACGTCAATTGGCGGTGTTACGATAGAAAACACGGAGAAGCTTAAAATCTACCGCGACGGATACCGTGCTTCGCTGACGGACATTAAACGTAACGACGTGGTTTACTACAACCCGGCAACAAACACAATGGACGTTTATATCGACAAAGTGACCGGGACATACGACAAGGCGCTGCCGAATAAGGCGCATGTTACATCCATCGAGCTGGGCGGCAAAACGTTTGAAATTGAAACGCGCACCGCGACGGAAAAACTTGATGAGACAAGAGGCAGCTACCAAATCGGCGACCGTGTTACGCTCCTTTTGGGTAAGGACGGTCAAATTGCGGGCGTGACGAACACAACAAGCGACGCCGCGCTTGACTATGCGGTTTTGATTAATACGAGCTCAGAGATGAGTCAGGAGGAAGAGGATAAAGGCAAGGCAATCCAAAAGGTCAAACTCATGCAGACGGACGGCGAAACGTATGAGTACAAGGCCGACAAGGACTACGCGAGCTATAAGGGTGAGCTGGTTAAAATGACGTTCACGGACGGAATCGTTTCACTTAAAAAGGTCTCTAAAGCTTCTGATACGCTTTCCGGCTATTATGATAAAACAAACAAGACAATCGGCAGACGGCCGATCGCTGACGGCGTAATTCTATTCGACCGTTCCGCAAATGATGCCGGGCAGGATGCGCAGGTAATTAAAATTGAACCCAATGATGTTGCAAAGGAAGAAATTGTGGATTCCGATATTGTTTCGTATGTGGTCACAACTGACTTCGGCGATATTGGTATCATCCTGTTTGACAATATCACAAAATCGAACCAGCAGTACGGCATTTTGACTGCAAAGGATGTGCGGGATACGGGTATGAGCATTTCCGCATCGTATACTGTCAACGTCAAGGGCGTTGAAACAACCTATGTAGGAACGAAAGCAATTGGCGGCCTTAGCGTTGGAATACCGGTAAAATTGTCTGTCAGCAGCAGTGGTCAATTACAAGTTCTAAACTCACTTTCCTTCCTCACAAAGGTTGGAAGTGCGTCAAAGGTAGAAGCGATTGACTACAATCGCATCAAGATTAACGGCACAATTTATGATATGGATGAAGATGTAGTGATTTACCGGCAGGATAAGCGGACGCTGAAATACATTACCGCGCCGCAGAGCGATCTGTTCGCGTCGAACGTGATGTCTGTTGAGCTTTGGGCGGACGCGGCGCTGGGCCGCGGCGGTATCGTCCGCATCATCAAAGTAACCTATTATTCTAATTAATCACATATCACAACAGCACAGGGACGCCCCCTGTGCTGTTTTTGTGTGCAGCAATTGATTCTTTCTATCAAATATTGCAGAGTATTTGTAAAAAGGCGCAAAAACCTGTAGACCAAAGACAAAATCTTTGTTATCCTATTGAAGAAAGGATACTTTGATAAGGGGGCCGCATATGGCTGATTTTTTACAGATTACGCCGTCCGATACGGTTGCAGTAGCGCTGCGAAGCGTCCGCAGGGGAGAGGTAGTGCAAGTCGACGGCAAAACATATACAGCAAAAGATGATATCCCATTTGGACACAAGCTGGCGCTGCAAGATATCGCGGCAGGTGAAAACATAATAAAATACGGATATCCAATTGGCCATGCCGTATCTGACATTTCCGCCGGGGCGCATGTCCACACGCACAACCTTAAAACAAACCTATCCGGTAAAACGAGCTATACATACACGCCACAGTACGCGCCCACGTCCGTTCCGGAGGGAATTGATACGACCTTTGACGGCTATTTACGCACAGATGGACGAGTGGGAATTCGCAACGAACTTTGGATTATTCCGACGGTTGGCTGTGTGAACCAAACGGCACGCATCCTGCAAGCACGCGGGCAGCAGCTTTTCGGCGGGCTGTGCGACGGCGTGTTTGCTCTCCCGCACACGGCGGGCTGTTCCCAATTGGGCGACGACCATAAAACAGCGCAGAAAATCCTTGCTGGGCTGGTCAATCATCCGAACGCGGGCGGCGTGTTAGTGCTGAGCCTTGGCTGTGAAAACAATAATTTGGACGAATTTATGCCCATTTTGGGCGGCTATGACCCGAACCGGGTCAAGTTTCTTGTCGCGCAGGACTGTGAAGATGAAATCGAGACGGGGCTTGCGCTGCTGGGCGAGCTCGTCGCCTATATAAAAACGCAGAAACGGCAGCCGGTAGGGGCGGATCAGCTCACAATCGGATTTAAATGCGGCGGGTCGGACGCGTTTTCCGGTATCACGGCAAACCCGCTCTGCGGGCGCATCTGCGACACGGTAACTGCGCTGGGCGGACGCGCGATTTTGACCGAAGTGCCGGAGATGTTCGGCGCGGAAACGCTTTTGATGAACCGTGCAAAGGATGAAACGGTTTTTAATAAAACCGTATCGCTTATCAACGATTTTAAACAGTACTACATCGACTATGGCCAGCCAATCTATGAAAATCCAGCCCCGGGCAACAAAGCCGGCGGTATCACAACGTTGGAGGAAAAGTCGCTCGGCTGTGTCCAGAAGGGCGGACGCGCCGTCGTGACGGATACGCTTGCGTTCGGGCAGGTGTGTCGCACGCCGGGACTGAACCTGTTGACCGGGCCGGGCAACGACAGTGTGTCGATTACGAACTTGGTTGCCTCCGGCGCGCAAATGATTCTCTTTACTACAGGACGCGGCAACCCGCTCGGTACCGCCGTCCCAACGGTCAAGCTCGCGACGAACACGGCGCTCGCCGTACGCAAGCGGGGCTGGATTGACTTTAACGCGGGCATACTGGCAGAGGGAGAACCGTTTCATGCGGTGCATGATAATCTTTGGCGCTATTTGCTTGATGTTGCGTCCGGACGGGCACGCACAAAAAATGAGGAATCCGGATACCGCGAAATTGCAATTTTCAAAAACGGCGTGACGCTATAAATAATACAGGTACAGAAAGGACTGAAAGCTTTGAAAGAACGGGTCGTTCAATTCGGCGAGGGCAATTTTCTGCGGGGCTTCGTCGACTATTTTATCAACGAATTAAACGAGAAAGCAAACTTTGACACCTCCGTTGTCGTTGTACAGCCGCTCCCGGGCGGGATGGCAGAGCAAATCAACGCGCAAAGCGGAGTATATACAACCATCCTGCGCGGGATTGAAAACAGCGAGTTGGTCGAAGAAATCAAGAAAAACACCTGCATCAGCCGGTGTATCAACCCTTACGAGCGGTTCTGTCAGTTTCTCGCGCTGGCGCGCAGCGAGGAGCTGCAATTTGTGGTTTCCAACACAACGGAGGCAGGCATCGCCTTTGACCCCGCGTGCAGCGTGCTCGACGAGCCGCCGTCCTCTTTCCCTGCAAAGGTGACACGGTTTTTGTTGGAGCGCTACCGTTACTTTGACGGCGCGGCGGATAAGGGGCTGATTTTCCTGCCGTGTGAGCTGATTGACTATAACGGACGCAAGCTGCGGGAATGTATTTTACAATATATTGCCCTTTGGGGCTTAGATGATGGCTTCAAAGCATGGGTCGAAACGTGCTGCACGTTTACAAGTACGCTCGTCGACCGGATTGTGACCGGCTATCCGCGCGACACGGCCCATGAATGGGAGGCACGCCTCGGCTATAAAGACGCTTTAATGGTGACGGCGGAGTACTTCCACCTGTGGGTTATCGAGGGCATGGGCGAGAAAAAAACGCTGCTCCCACTCGACCAATACGGCTATAACGTTATCTTCACCGACGATATTTTGCCATACAAGACCCGTAAAGTACGTATTCTAAACGGTGCGCATACGATGAGCGTTCTGGCGGCGCATCTGTTAGGCTTTGAAACAGTGCTCGACATGATGAACGATGCGGCAATGGCAAGGTATATCGAAAAGGGCGTCTTTGAAGAAATTATTCCGACTATCGACACACTTCCGAAGCAGGAATTAGAGTCGTACGCGCGCAGCGTATTAGAACGGTTCCGCAACCCTTGCATTCACCACCGCCTGCTCGACATCTGCTTAAACTCCGTCGCAAAGTACAAAGAGCGCGTACTCCCCTCACTGCTTGGGTATCAGGCGCGGTTTGGGCGGCTGCCGCAGATTTTGACCTTCTCACTCGCCGCTCTGATTCTATTTTACAAAAGCGGCGACGCGCGCGACAGCGAAGCGGTCGTTTCCTTTATGCAGTCGCATAGCACAGAGGAAATCTTAGCGAATACGGCGCTCTGGGGCTGCGACCTGACGCAGACAGACGGGCTGTCAGAAGTGGTAAATACAATCATCACACAGTGCGAAAAGCAAGGGCTTGCACAAGTAGTGCAATCCTATCTCTAAAAATAAAGCAATATAGCAGAAACCCCCGCAGGGCAAATTTACCCGC